>JBNGED010000031.1:0-12217 GCA_049975605.1 Sediminispirochaetaceae bacterium
GGATGACGGGCTTTCGCCGTTCATGGAGATCTTTTCAATCCACGGCAGCTCGGAGGGAGAGAAATTCGGGGGAAGACTGCGCAGTAATCCCTTCATGGGGCCCGATACAGACGCGGGAAGCTTTACCAGGGCGATGGAGCGGAATCTGAAGATCGGCGTTATCGCTTCGACCGATAACTGGGGAACACTGGCAGGCAACTACGGACGCGGTCTTGCCGCGGTGTGGGCAGCGGACCTCACCCGGGATGCTCTCTGGGATGCTTTCACCTCCCGCCGTGTATACGGCGTGACGGGGGACCGGATCAGGCTGCACTTCCACCTGAACGAAGCTCCCATGGGGAGCATCCTTCCCCTTCCATCCCGACGGCCCGTTTTCAGAGTGCAGGTGGAAGCATTCGACCGGATCGATTACATCGATTTTGTACGCGATGAAGTTCTCATCGACCGAGTCAGTGTGATCGGAGAAGGCGCTTCAAGCGTTGAACTGGCCGACGAGTTCGTTCTGCGGTTCGAGTATGGATGGGGTCCGGCGGCCAATGTCATCTCGCTTCCGCAGAAGCAGTGGAACGGCGAAGTCCGGGTGACCGGAGGAGAAATAAGCAGCGTCATTCCGTGCTGGATAGGGACGGGTCAGGAGTTTACCCACCGGCAGAGTGCTCTTACCTTCACCGGTGTTACGACGCAGGATACCGTGGGACGGGAGGTACAGAACGGGTATGCGCTGACCGTGAAAGGTTCGGCTGATACCGTACTGACCTTCACTATCGACGGGATCGAGCATCGGGCCACCGTGAAGGAGCTCAGTACGGGAAGTACCGTGCTCTGGAACAGAACCGCTTCCGTTGATCTGATCCGCTCGGAGTTCGGTACCGACGCGGAAGCGCTGATGCGGAAGGATGTCCTGTTCGGTATGGCCTACAAGGCGCGGATATATCAGGCGCTGCCGTCGGTAGTCTACAAAAAGGATGTTGCCTTCACCGACGCTCTCTTTGACGGAAGACCGCACTCCTATCGGATCCGGGTCCGGCAGAGAAACGGCCAGATGGCGTGGTCAAGCCCCATCTGGCTGGAATAGCTGCTGTCCTGACAAAATGCGCAAAGCTTCGTGACAGTCTAAGTTACTCGAATGCCGTTCTGAGGAGCTCACGGGTGTAGTCGTGCTTGGGGTTGCGGAAGATCTCCGCAGCGGGGCCGTGTTCGACTACCTTGCCGTCTTTCATGATGGCCAGTTCGTGGGCCAGGCTCTTGACCACTTTGAGGTCGTGGCTGATGAAGAGGTAGGTCAGATGATGGCGCTGCTGGAGCTCCTTCAGGAGTTCGATGACCTGGAACTGGATGGAGCGGTCCAGGGAGGAGGTCGGCTCGTCGAGGATGATGAGGTCAGGTTTGAGGACGAGGGCCCGGGCGAGGGCGATGCGCTGTCTCTGGCCGCCGGAGAATTCGTTGGGGAAACGGTGCCGGGTCTCCGGGTCGAGTCCGACCTCCCGCATTGCGGAGATGATTCGTTCCTCGCGATCTCCTTTTTCCCCGATGTTGTGGACTTCCATCCCCTCGCCGATGATGCGCTCGACGGTCAGACGGGGGCTGAGGCTGCCGTAGGGGTCCTGGAAGATGACCTGCATGGAGCGGCGCAGGGGGCGGACCTCCTTGTCGCTGAGCTGGTGCAGGGCGGTGGAACCGAAAAATATTTCACCCTCGCTGTGCTCCAGGCGGAGGATGGCCTTGCCGAGGGTGGTCTTGCCGCTGCCGCTCTCGCCGACGATGCCGAGTGTTTGTCCCCTTCGGACCGAGAGGCTGACCCCGTCCACGGCCTTGATATATCCCTTGGTGAGCCGCAGGAAGCCCCGCTGGATGGGAAACCAGACCTTGAGGTTCTCGATCTTGACGATCTCGTCGGGCTCGCCGCCGGGAGCCTTCGGCGGTTCTCCGGGTTCGGCGGCGATGAGGGCTTTGGTGTACTCGTGCTTCGGATTGCGGAAGATCTCCTCCGTCGCGGCGGTCTCTATGATGCAGCCGTCCTGCATCACCGCCACTCTGTCGGCGATCCTTCGGACGATGGAGAGATCGTGGGTGATGAAGAGGACCGCGAGGCGCATCTCTTCCCGCAGTTTTTTCAACAGATCCAGGATCTGGGCCTGGATGGTCACGTCCAGGCTGGTGGTCGGCTCGTCCGCGATCAGCAGTCCGGGTTCGTTGATCAAAGCCATGGCGATCATGACCCGCTGGCGTTCGCCCCCTGAGAGCTGGTGGGGGTAGGCCTTCAGCCGCTGCTCCGGGTCGCGAATGCCCACCTTCCGAAGCCATTCGAGGACCACCGGCCGGGACTGTTCGGGGGAGAAGCCGCGGTGGATGAAGAGGGTCTCGGCGATCTGCTTCTCGATGGTGTGGAGGGGATTGAGAGAGCTCATGGGCTCCTGGAAGATCATCCCGATTTCGTTGCCCCGGACGCTCATGAGGGTACTGTCGGGGGCCGAGAGGAGGTCCGTCGGTTCCGGGATCAAGTTCCGGCTCGGAATCGCGCCCTGCTCCGGGCCGGGAATTTGGGCGGAGACGCCCTCCTCCCGGCTGGAACCGGGAAGCTGAACTGAGGCGGAAACCTGGCCGGGGGCGAGAACTTGATCGGGGGCGGGACGGAAGTGGATCCGGCCCCGGGAATAGGTGACGTTGGATTCGGGCAGAAGCCGGAGGATCGAGGAGGCGGTCACCGTTTTCCCTGATCCGCTCTCTCCCACGAGGGCGAGGGTCTCGTTGGGGAAAATATCCAGATCGGCTCCGTGGACCACCTCGTTCTCCCTTTCACCCTGTCTGAAGGCCACGTGGAGGTCGCGGATGGATATGAGCGGGTAGGTCCCCGTCCGGGGTGTTCCGTCGTTTCTTCCGCCCTTGTTCGTCCTGTTCTTTTTCATCCGGCCCTCCTTGGATCGAAGGCGTCCCGCACCGCTTCGCCGATGAAGACCAGCAAGGTCAGCATGGATGCCAGGACCACGAAGGCGGATATGCCGAGCCAGGGGGCCTGCAGGTTCGCCTTGCCCTGGGCGAGGAGTTCCCCGAGGCTGGGGGAGCCTACCGGGAGTCCGAAGCCGAGGAAGTCGAGGGAGGTCAGGGTGGTGACCGAGCCGCCGAGGATGAAGGGCATGAAGGTGAGGGTGGCGACCATCGCGTTGGGGAGGATATGGCGGAACATGATCGTGCGGTCGTTGACTCCGAGGGCCTTCGAGGCGAGGACGTACTCGAAGTTCCGGCCCCGGAGGAACTCGGCCCGCACGACTCCCACCAGACCCATCCAGGCGAAGAGGAGGGTGATTCCGAGGAGCCACCAGAAGTTGGGCTGCACCACGCTGGCCAGGATGATCAGCAGGAAGAGGGTCGGCATACCGGACCAGACTTCGATGAAGCGCTGGCCGAGGATGTCGATCCTGCCGCCGTAGTAGCCCATGAGGGCGCCCACCATCACCCCGACGATGGAGGAGACGAGGGTCAGGGTGAGTCCGAAGAGGACCGAAATGCGGAAGCCGTAGATGATCCGGGCCATGACGTCCCGGCCCTTGTCGTCGGTCCCCAGGATGTTTTCCTCCGTCGGAGGCGAGGGGGCCGGACTGGGCAGGTCGTAGTTGATGGTGTCGTAGCTGTAGGGGATGGGCGGCCAGAGGATCCACCCCTTTTCATTGATGAGGTCGGTCACGTAGGGGTCCCGGTAATCGGCGGCCATCTCGAACTCTCCGCCGAAGGCAGTCTCGGAGTACTCCCTGAAGAGGGGGAAAAAGAGCCGCCCTTCGTAACGGATCAGAAGGGGCTGGTCGTTGGCGATGACTTCGGCGAAGAGGCTCAGGCCGAAGATCACGATGAAGATCCAGAAGGAGATGTAGCCCCGTTTGTGACGCTTGAAGCGGTCCAGCCGTTGTCTCACCATTGCATTCATTCCGCGGCGCTCCTCAGTTCCTTCTCGATTCGAAGTCGATCCGGGGATCGACAACCGTGTAGGTGAGATCGCTGACCAGGTTCAGCAGCAATCCCAGCAGGGTGAACATGTACAGGGTCCCGAACATGACCGGGTAGTCCCGCTGCATGGTCGCCTCGAAGCCCAGCAGACCGAGTCCCTCGAGGGAGAAGATCACCTCGATGAGCAGCGAGCCGGTGAAAAACATGCTGATGAAGGCCGACGGGAATCCGGCGATGATCAGCAGCATGGCGTTGCGGAAGACGTGTCCCTGGAGGATCCTTTTTTCCGTGCAGCCCTTGGCCCGGGCGGTCATGACGTACTGTTTGTTGATCTCATCGAGAAAAGAGTTCTTGGTGAGCATCGTCAGTGTGGCGAAGCCCCCGATGACCATAGCGAGGACCGGCAGGGCGAGGTGATGGAAGTAGTCGGCGATTTTTCCCAGCAGAGAGAGTTCGGCGAAGTTGTCCGATACGAGTCCGCGCAGGGGGAACCAGTCGAGGTAGTTGCCGCCGGCGAAGAAGATGATGAGTACGATGGCGAAGAGGAATGTCGGTATGGCGTTCCCGATAATAATTGCCGAGCTGGTCCAGATGTCGAAGCGGCTGCCGTTGCGGACCGCCTTCCGTATACCCATGGGGATGGAGACCAGGTAGATGATCAGGGTGCTCCAGATACCCAGGGAGATCGAGACGGGCATCCGCTCGATGATCAGCCCGACCACCGAGCGCCCCTTGAAGAGGCTCTCGCCGAAGTTGAAAACGGCGTAGCGCTTCAGCATGTCGAAGTACCGTACATGCAGGGGCTTGTCGAAGCCGAAGCGCTGCTCGATCTCGGCGATCACTTCCGGGTCCAGTCCGCGGGCGCCGCGGTAGGCCGACACGGAGGTATCTTCCCCCATGCCTGCGCCGGCTTCACCCCCCTGCCCGCCGGCGGGGCCGCTGCCGTCGAGACTCCCTCCGCCGACCTCCTGCTGGCCCTGGCCCGAGATCCGCTCCATAATCATGTTGCTCTGCATACCGCTCATGCTGGCGATCATCTGGTCGATGGGACCCCCCGGGGCGATCTGTACGATGAAGAAGTTGATGGTGATGATCGCGATGAGGGTCGGAATGATGAGCAGGAGCCGGCGGAGGATGTAGGCGGCCATGGTTTACTGCACCTTGGCAGGAAGCTTCCGCTGAGCGTTCCGGTCGATCCACCAGGTGTCGATGCCGAGGGCGTATTTCGGGCGGGCCGCCGGCCTGCCGAACTTGTCCCAGTAGGAGACCCGGAAGCTGGAGATGTGCCACTCGGGCATGATGTAGTGGTTCCAGGTCAGAACGCGGTCCAGGGCGCGGCCCCAGTGGAGGAGGGCATCCTCGTCATCCTGATTTTTCATGATACCGTCGATCAGGTAGTCCACGGCCGGGTCCTGCACTCCGGCGGTGTTGTAGGTGGAGTCGATGAAGTCGCTGCGCCACACGATCTTCAGGTTCGAGCTCGGATAGTAGTTGGCGCTGTAACTGCTGCTGATCATGTCGAAGTCCCGCTCCCGCAGGCGGTTGATGAACTGGGTGGTGTCCACTACGCGGATGTTCATGGTGATGCCCATCCGTTCGAGGTTCTTCTGGATCGGGATAGCGGCCCGTTCCATGGAGGGGCTGTAGAGCAGCAGTTCGAACTCCATGGGCTCGCCGGTCCGGGTGTTCACCAGACGGCGGTCCCGAATCTCCCATCCCGCCTCCTTGAGGAGGCGCAGGGCCTGCCGTATCTGGGGACGGATAGTACCGGATCCGTCGGTGACCGGCGGCTGATACTCTTCGGTGAATACCTCCGGCGGAATCTGGTCGCGGATCGGCTCCAGGATCCTCCGCTCCTCCCGGCCGGGAAGTCCCGCGGCCTCGTATTTGGTGTTCTGGAAATAACTCCGGGTTCGGGTGTACTGCCCGTAAAAGAGATTGGCGTTCATCCACTCGAAGTCGAGGGCGTAGTTGAGGGCCATCCGTACGCGCCGGTCGCTGAACATCGGGCGCTGGATGTTGAAGACGAAGGCCTGGGTGTTCTGGGGAATGTCGTGAGGGATCTCCTCTTTAACTATGTATCCCGAGTCGAAGTTGGGCCCGTTGTAGAGGGTGGCCCAGTTCTTGGAGATGTTTTCCTGGTGGAGGTCATACTCGCCGGCCTTGAAGGCTTCAAAGGCTACGTTCTGGTCGCGGTAGTAGTCGTAGCGGATGTAGTCGAAGTTCATTCGGCCCCGGTTGACCGGCAGGTCCCGGGCCCAGTAGTCCTCGAGCCGTTTGTACACCACGTACTGGCCGATTTTGTAATCGGAGACGGTGTACGGTCCGGATCCAAGGGGGACCTCCGTGCTGGGTTCGGTGAAGTCCCGTCCTTCCCAGTAGTGCTTCGGCAGGACGGTGTTCCCCGCCAGGGCCATGATGAACTCCATGTTCCCTTCGGAGATCGTGTACCTGACCCGGTAACGGTCCATGGCTTCCACCTTCGTTACGGCGCTGAAGTACTGCTTGAACTGGGGGACCCCGTTTTCGAAGAATGTGTTGAAGGAAAAGACCACGTCCTCAGCGGTGATCGGTTTGCCGTCCTGATGGCGGGCGTTCGGATTGATGTGGAAAATGACCCAGCTGAAGTCGTCCGGATATTCCACCTTCTCCGCGATCAGAGGATACAGGACGTCGAACTCGTCGTCCGATCCCGTCATGAGGGTGTCGTACATGCTAGTGCTGGCGGCGGCGGAGACTCCCCGCTGAGCGTAGCGGTGGAAGTTGTCGTAGGTCCCCAGGGTGTGGAGCCGCAGGGATCCCCCTTGAGGCGCGTCAGGATTGACGTAGTCGAAGTGCTCGAATCCGGCCGGATATTTAGGCTCGCCGTGGAGGGCAAGCGAGGTCGTGCTTATGACTTCGCCCCACAGAAGCGAAGCAGTCAGGATCAGGAATAAGCCGATAGTAAATCTTTTCATGGTACAGTCCCCCTCTCTATTAAAAATAACATAGGATTTCCCATATTATAAGTCAAGAAAAAGGGAATTGTCTGCTGATGCGACAGGTTGACCGGCGGTTAACCGGCACGGCGGGCTACAGGTCCAGATAGCCCTCGTAGATGATTTTCTCGCTGCCCTCCAGGGTGACCAGCTGATAGTCTTCGAACTGGGCGGCAGCGTCGGGAACGTCGGCGATGGCCACCAGATCCGGGTTTGCTTCGCGAATGGCTTCCGGCGGAATGGCGGAGTTCTCCTCGATGATCAAGCCGCCGATCTTGTCCAGTAGAGGCAGGTGTTCCTGCGAGAGATAGCGGGTCAGCAGGATCTCCGTTCCGTCCTGTTTCAGTCTCCGGGAGGCCTGCTCGTAGCTGTCGGCTTTCACGATGGGTCCGGAAAAACGGCCGCCGAGCCCCCGGTGTCCCCGATTGAGAATGCTGCCCAGGAAGTGGATCTTGATCGAGTTCATGGGCAGTGGAGAATTGAGAGGTATGCCGGCGGCGGTGACTATGCGGTCCGGTTTTTTAATATATCCCACCTGCATGGCCAGTCGTAGTGCGTTCTGCAGCATCAGTTCGGAATCCTGAACATATTCGGTGAGTATGGGGAAAATCCCCCAGAAAAGCAGGAGCTGCCGGTAGGAGATCTGGGAGGTTGTGACGGCGATGATATTCTGCCGGGGCCTGAAGTTGCTCAGGATCCGGGGAGTGTTCCCACGGAGGGTCGGGGTGACGATGGCTTTGGCTTCGATATCGTCGGCGACCAGATAGGCCGCCCTGGCGATAGCCCGGCCGGAGTCGGTGGAGTTGCGGTGGGATTCGAAGACCCGGCGGTTCGCTTCGAGATACTCCTCGGAGGTCTCCACCGCCACGGCGATGCTGTTCATGGTTTCCACCGCCTTGACCGGGAATTTACCGTTGGCTGTCTCGCCGGAGAGCATGACCGCGTCGGTGCCGTCGAAGATGGCATTGGCCACGTCGGTCAGTTCTGCCCTGGTGGGATTGGGATTGTAGATCATGGAATCCAGCATCTGGGTGGCGGTGATGACCGGCCGGTTCTGCCGAATACACTTCTCGATGATCCGCTTCTGTGCCAGCGGGATCTGTTCGAAGGCGAGCTGGACGCCGAGGTCTCCGCGGGCCACCATGATTCCATTGGAGACCCGGATGATCTCGTCGATATTGTCGAGGGCTTCCTGGTTTTCGATCTTGGAAATCAGGTGGATCGGAGAGTTGTGTTCCTTGAGGATCTCCCGTATCTCTTCCACGTCCCCGGCTTTGCGAATGAAGGAGGCGGCGATGAAATCCATCTCGTGCCGGACGGCGAACAGAATGTCCTCGCGGTCCTTGTCGGTGACCGCCGGAAGGGCCACCTTCACTCCCGGCACATTGACGTTCTTGCGGCTGCCGAAGGTCCCCCCGTTGCGGACTATGCAGTGCATGTCGTTGCCGCGCACCTCCCTTATTTCGAGGTCGATAATACCATCGGCGATATAGATGTGGTCTCCGTCCTTTACCTCTTTCGGAAGATTCTTGTAGCTCACGCTGAGCCGCGAATTGTCTCCCTCGATCTCATCCGTCGTCAGCACGATCTCATCAGCGGCATGCAGGGTGATTTTCCCTCCTTCACGTACCGTTCCCGTCCTGATCTCGGGTCCTTTGGTGTCCATCATCAGGGCCACCGGGATTCCCGTCTCGGCTGAAGCCTGGCGGACTCTGCGTATGCGTTCGGCGTGTTCCTCGTGGTCTCCATGGGAAAAATTGAACCTGGCGACGTTTGCCCCTGATTCGAGGAGGGCCTTCATCGTCTTTACGTTGTTACAGGTCGGTCCCATTGTTGCAACGATCCTCGTTTTTCTCAAATACACGTTCTGCCTCCTCTTTCAGGATAAGCTCCAATGGGGAAGAGCGCAAGGATACCGGCGGCTATTAGAGACGCCGGCGCCGACTGACTGGGCCCTTTCGCCGCCCTTTCCTCTTTCCCTGCAGTACAGTATAGTATCTACCATGTGCAGATTTGATGAGCGGGACACGATTTTTTCACGAATGACCCTGCAGCCCGGGACAGAACGGTACGACCGGTACTACGGACGGCGTCCGGAGAAGAAGGAAGTGGATGACAGCCTGCGCACGGCGCCGGAGGGGGTCTTCAGCCGCCGTCTGCCAGAGGCGGCCCTGGTGGAGTCGACCTTCGCCCTGATTCCCAGGATGCGGGACTTCGTCCGCGGATTCGAGGGCGAATACATTCTACCGTATACTCCTGAGACCAGACAGACTCCGGAAGAGCTCACCGATTTTCTGAAAAAAACCGCCCGCAGCTACGGGGCGGTGCTTACGGGAGCCGCGGCCACGGACGAGCAGTACGCATATTCAGTGCGGGGCCGCGGACAGCGGTATGACCGGCCGGTGGACGATCTGCTGCCGAACACCTTGATCTACGCCTTCGAGATGTCGGTACCGGAGATGCGCACCGCCCCCGGGATCCGGGAAGCGGCGGAGGTTGCCACGACCTATCTGAAGGTGGCGGTGCCGGGGCTGGCGATTGCGGCCTTTCTGCGTAGTCTGGGTTACAAGGCGGTCTGTCATATGGACGGTGAGAGCGAACTGGTACTGCCCCCGGTGGCTGAACGGGCCGGACTCGGTCAGATCGGCCGTCACGGTCTCCTGGTTAATAAGAAGTACGGCAGCCGTATTCGTCTCGGCGCGGTGACTACCGACGCGGAGCTGGTCCATGACGGACCGGTGGATTTCAAGCTGCCCAAGGTCTGCGAAGTGTGCCGCAAGTGCGCCGAACTCTGCCCCGTGCAGGCCATCCCAACGGGGTCCATCATCGGGGACTATCCCCGGCAGATACGGAGCATCGACCATGAAGCCTGTTTTTCCGCATGGAAGAAGTTCGGCACCGACTGCGGGGTCTGTGTCTCGGCCTGCCCCTATTCGAAGGTCGGTGCCGGAGACCATTCCGGCGAGATCCCACGGCCCGGCGAGAAGGACTTCCTCAAAGCCTTCATGTTCGGGAAATAAACTATAAACACGGGGAAAACAGCCGATAAAGGGATTAATGAAAGAGATGTATGCTGCTTCCGGGATCAATTCCTCGTTATCGGAGACAACTGAAGGCCGGTCGGTCCTCTTCATTCTGGAAGCCCTCCGCGGTCTGTTCGACGCGCATTTCGACAGCGGTTGGTTCCTCAATATTCTGGAAAAGATGTCGTTCAGCGCCTCGGTCCTCCGCGACATCAGGGTCATGATTCATCTGACATCCATCAACGACGGGGATGTGCCCAAGCTCGAAGCGGGTGTCGACGGCCTGGAGGAATTCATCGGTTTCATTCACCGCTACGTGCAGCCGGTCCTGCGGGACGAGCTGGGGATATCCGGTTTCGGGCCCCGCGCCGCCGACTCTTCCGATGCAACTACCGAGGTGATCAAGGGCTTCTTCCTCTACACCTTCCCGCACAACCTGGACCGCCTCGCCGACCTGCACTCACAGCTGGCCCCGCTTGTACGGACCATGCGCGGACCTTCGGGACCTTCGATTCCTTATCAGCCAGCCAGGGCTGTTCAGTAGGGGAGTCCTGCGGGGACTAAGGACCGACGGCGGCTATCAGAGCGCCGCGGCTCCCAGCCTGCTTGTATTTTCGCCCGCTTTCGTGTATTGTTGCCTGCCAATCTTATTTTTTTTCAGGAATGACAGAAATGCATACAAAGACGCGGAATCAGAAGATCAGAAATATAGCTATCATAGCCCACGTAGACCACGGCAAGACCACACTCGTGGACGCGATGTTCCGGCAGAGCGGAGTGTTCCGGGAGGGGCAGGTGGTGGATGAGCGGATCATGGACCGGCTGGACCTCGAGCGTGAACGCGGGATCACGATTGCGGCCAAGAACTGCGCCGTCGGCTGGAAGGGCATCAAGATCAACATCATAGACACGCCGGGGCACGCCGACTTCGGCGGAGAGGTGGAACGCGCCCTCTCGATGGCCGACGGAGCCATCCTGCTCGTGGACGCTTCCGAGGGGCCTCTGCCCCAGACCAGGTTCGTCCTTTCCAAGGCTCTCGAATCGGGCTTGGCCCTGGTAGTCATAATAAATAAAATCGACCGGCAGGATGCCCGGCCGCTGAAGGTCCTGGATGAGATCCACGACCTGCTGATCGACCTCGATGCCAGCGACGAGCAGTTCGAATTCCCACTCCTCTACGCGGTCGGCCGGGACGGTACGGCGTCCCGTTCGCTGGAGGACCCCGGGAAGGACCTCAAGGTCCTCTTCGACACCATCATCGAGGAGATTCCAGGTCCGGTGGCGGATGTGGAGCAGCCCTTCCAGATGCTGGTCTCAGATCTGGGATACTCGGATTATCTCGGGCGGCTGGCTGTGGGCAAGGTCTACAACGGACACGCCCGGGCCAACGAGAGCCTGCTCTGTATTGGTCCTGACGGTCAGGCGGCGCCTCTCAAAATATCCAAGCTGCAGCAGTACAGCGGACTGTCCCTCATCGATGCTGAGGAGGCCGAGGGGGGGGACATCGTCGTTCTGGCGGGTATTCAGGATGTCCACATCGGGGACACCATCTGTACGAAGGGGAGCCCCGCGGCGCTCCCTCGGATAACGGTGGACGAACCCACCGTATCGATGAAATTCGCAAAAAACACCGGACCATTTGCCGGACAGGGTAAGACTATCGTTCAGTCCGCCAAGCTCTACGAACGGCTCAGAAAAGAGACCCTCCAGAACGTCTCCATGCGGCTGGAAAGGTCGAACGACGGAGAGAGCTTCACCGTCATGGGCCGAGGGGAATTCCAGATGGTGATCCTGATCGAAACAATGCGCCGGGAGGGGTACGAGTTCTGCGTCGGCCGGCCGGAGGTAATCTACAAGTATGAAGATGGTCGGAAACTCGAGCCGATCGAGGACCTCTTCATCGACTGCGAGGACGTCTATATGGGTATCGTGACCGAGAAGCTCTCCAAGCGCAAAGCCCGGATGATAAACATGATCAACCATCAGACCGGCCGGATACGGCTCGAGTTCAGCGCTCCCTCGCGGGCACTCATCGGATACCGGGATGAGTTCCTGACCGACACCAAGGGGACGGGAATCATGAACTCCTATCTATCCGGGTACGAAGAGTACCGGGGAGATTTTCCACAGACACATACAGGGTCCCTGGTATCGGACCGGCAGGGCGCCGCAGTGCCATACGCGATCTTCAATCTCGAGCCGCGGGGCAACATGTTCGTCGTACCGAACGATCCGGTTTACGAGGGAATGATCGTGGGCGAACACAACCGCGAGAAC
>JBNGED010000032.1:0-1314 GCA_049975605.1 Sediminispirochaetaceae bacterium
GACCAACTACGTCTCAGGCGGCCGCGCGGGAGAGAATCGTTCAGCTCTGAAAGTCTACGGAAGGAAGGGACAGGCATGTTATCAATGCGGTACGGATATTGAGAAGATCTACACGGCCCAGCGGGGGACTCACTTCTGTCCGGCGTGCCAGCCTTTCTGCAGGAAATAATCCCGGTGAAGGCGGATAAACGACGCCATCGTCATCGGATCGATCCCGAAGACATCCTTCAGGACCGTCGTCGGGCGGTCGGCCCAGCCTTTTTTCACGGAACGGTAGATGAGAACCATAACGACAATGTATGCCGGTGAATCTCCGATTCTCCTCCGATGACGGAAAAAAGCAGGAATTCCCGGAGACTTGTATGTAATCGTCCGTCCCAGTTCCGCGCTCAGCATATCGGCGACTTCAGCGCAGGTGAAGCTTGCATCGCCGGTCAGTTCGTAGGCCTGGTTGAGATGGGCCGGATCGCCGATGCAGCGGGCCCCCGCCGCGGCAATATCCTGGATAGCGATGAAAGCGGTTCTGCCTTTCCCCGCCGGGATGAGCAGCTTCGAGCTGCGCTGGATCTCCTCACGATGGCTTGTGATGAGATTTTCCATAAAAAATCCCGGTCTGAGAAATGTATAACCGATGCCGGATCTCCTGATGTACTGTTCGATCCTGTAGTGCGGGGTAAAGCGGTTCCGTTCGACCCCCTGGAGGGAAAGGAAGAGGATGTGGCGTACACCGCCGTCCCGGCATGCATCGATTAATGGGAACATGAATCTCTTCACCTTCGAGAGGGCAGGAGGCCGTACGAGTACCACCGTATCCATGCCCTGCAGTGCGGAACGGTAGGTCTCTGATTCGGAGAAGTCGAACCTCCGCACCTCGACATCCGGGTCTTCCAGCAGGAAGTTGACCCGCTCGGGATTCCGTGTGGCGGCGAACAGGTTAATATCAGAACTTCCCCTTAGCTTATTGTAGAGGGCATGACCGAAATTGCCGGTGATACCGGTGATCAGTACATTCATGCGGCTATTCTAATCGGCTGCTATGAGTGTGTCAAAGCTCTGGAGCTATGTAGTACCGATATCCCTTCGCAGGTATTTCCCTTTAAAATCGACATTACCAGCGGCTTCGTAGGCCCTGGCGCGGGCCTCTTCGGGGGTATCGCCGATGCCGGTTACGGAGAGGACCCTGCCGCCGCTCGTCTCGAGAACGCCGTCTCTCTGACGGGCCCCTGCAATAAAGAAGGAGGAGCCCGTAAGGGCCTCATCCCCGGAAGCGGGAATCGAGAACCTGATCGGCTCTCCCACCTCGTATTTTCCCGG
>JBNGED010000032.1:1324-11528 GCA_049975605.1 Sediminispirochaetaceae bacterium
CGTTGCAGGCGGCGCCGCCGAGATAGCTGAGAGGCCGTTCCTCCAGTCTTCCCTCTGCCGTCCGGAGCATCAAGTCCGCCAGATCTTCATCCAGCAGGGGGAGGACCGCCTGGGTCTCCGGATCGCCGAATCGTACATTGTATTCGAGCAGGTAGTTGCGGCCTCCGTGAAGCATCAGTCCGAAGAAGATAATTCCCCGGTAATCCAGCCCGTCGGCTTCGAGTCCCCTGAGGGTGGGTTTCAGGATCGCTTCCTCGAAGTCCTCCCGCAGCTCCTCCGTGAAGAAGGGGTTCGGGGCGATCGCGCCCATCCCGCCCGTATTCGGTCCGGTGTCGTTCTCTCCGATACGCTTGTGGTCCATCGCTGATATGAGGGGTATTCCTCTGCTCCCGTCGCAGAGGGTAAGGATTGACACCTCCCTGCCCTCGAGGAACTGCTCGATCACAATGGTACGGCCGCTCTCTTTTAATATATCGTCTTCGAAAAGCCGGTGAATCGTTGCGATGGCCTGTTCAGCGGTTTCACAGATGGTGACGCCCTTGCCGGCGGCCAGCCCGTCGGCTTTTATCACCAGCGGATATGCCGCGGACCGGACATAGTCCCGGGCGGCCTCCCCTTCTTCCCGCTCGAAACGGCGGTATTCGGCGGTGCGTATCCCGTGTCTGACCATGAACTCCTTGGCGGCCGCCTTGCTGCCTTCGAGAACGGCGGCATCACTTCCCGGGCCGACGGTCGGAATACCTGCAGCCCGCATGCGGTCGGCAAGTCCGTCAACCAGCGGGGCTTCAGGGCCGACGATTACCAGGTCGATGTTTTCATCGACCGCCGCGCGAATCTGTTCTTCCGCCGCCAATGCATCCAGGTTGCTGCACCTGGGCGTATTGGCGGTACCACCGTTCCCCGGAGCGCAGATTATCGACTCGACCTGCGGACTCCGCGAGAGCTTCCAGCAGAGGGCGTGTTCCCTTCCTCCGCTGCCGATCACCATTATTTTCATTGCACTACTCCTCTTTTCAGTGCCGAGGGCATCAGCACTATCCGCAGCGCCTCGACCAGGGTATCGCCCTCGATTTCATGTACCTTCTGCTGCAGGCTTTCCGGGGTCTCGCCCGGGGATATCTCGACCTCACGCTGCAGGATGACGGGACCGGTGTCCACCCCCGCGGTTACGTAGTGAACGGTGGTACCGCTAGAGCTGTCCCCGCTGTCGATTACCGCCTGATGCACGCGCATGCCGTACATCCCCCTGCCGCCGTGTTTGGGCAGAAGGGCGGGATGAATATTTATTATGCGGCCTTCGTATGCCTCCAGGAGCCGTCCCTGCAGAATCGAGAGGAAGCCGGCCAGTACGATGTAATCCGCCCGGTCCGTTACCTCCTGCAGAAGGGCATCCGAGAGTGAGATGCCGCGGGGGTCCCGGTACTGTCTTCGGTCCAGACAGATGGTGGAATATCCGGCTGCTTCCGCTTTGTCCAGCGCAGGCGCCCCGGTCCGATCGCTGATTACACAGCTGATTCTGGCCGGAAGTCTGCCGTTTTCAACAGCTTCGAAGAGCGGGGGAAGCAGACTGCCGTTTCCGGAAACAAAGACCGCTATTCTAACCATAGCCCGTCTCCTCCCTCTTCCACCGTGCCGATCACGGCAGCCGGAACTCCGGACGCCTGCAGGGAATCAATGACTTTCTCAGCGTCTCCCTGTGCCGCTGCGCACACCATCCCGGTTCCCATGTTGAAGGTCCGGAACATCTCTTTCTCATCTACCCCGAGGGACTGCAGGTAGGAAAAAACTTCCGGCACCTGGATTTTATTTTTCCATATGCGCGCCTGGAGTGCTGATCCGTCCCGGCCGGAGGTGCCGGGAAACATCCGGGGTACGTTTTCGTAGAGCCCTCCTCCGGTGATATGTGCCATTCCGTGAATTATCCCTTCCGCGATCAGCGGCAGCAGCGGCTGCACATAGATCCGGGTGGGCTCGAGGAGGGTCTTCCAGAGGGGCCGCCCTCCGAAGTCCTCCTGCAGATCGATCTCCTTTTCCCGTATCAGGGCCCGGACCAGGGAAAATCCGTTGCTGTGGATTCCGCTCGATGCCAGACCGATCAGACTGTCGCCCGGGCGAATCTGCGTCCCGTCCACCATGTGTGTGAGCGTTCCACGGCGCCGACAGCGAAACCCGCCAGATCGAAGTCGCCCGTACGGTAGGTCCCCGGCATCTGGGCCGATTCCCCGCCGATCAGCGAACAGCCTGCTTCGCGGCACCCGTCCGCCACTCCGTAGACTATTCTCGCGGCCTGTTCGGGATTGAGGTCCGCGTAGGCCAGGTAATCGAGAAAAAAGAGGGGCTTCGCCCCGTGACACAAGATATCGTTCACGCACATGGCCACACAGTCCACTCCGACTCCCTCCAGCCAGCCGGTCTCCACTGCCAGATGCAGCTTGGTCCCCACCCCGTCGGTCCCCGATACGAGGACCGGTTCGCGGTAACTCCCGAGCCGATAGAGTCCGCCGAAACCGCCGACTTCGTTCAGCACATTCTCATCGTGGGTGGAGCTCGTGTAGGAGCGGATCCTGTCGACTATCTCGTAGCCCCCTTCCCGGCTCACACCCGCATCGCTATACTTCATGAACGGCCTCTTTCGCCTTGCCCCTCGGAGCTCCCATCGGATAGATCCCGCTGAAGCAGCCGGTGCAGTATTCGTCCCGGCCGCTCAGGGATTCCCGGAGTCCCTCCAGGGTGAGGAAGGAGAGACTGTCGGCCCCGATGTACTCCCGGACCTTCTCTTCATCATGTTTGCTCGAAATAAGCTCCTCCCGGTAGGGAGTATCTATTCCGAAGTAGCAGGGGAAAGCCACCGGCGGCGAGGCAATCCGGACGTGCACTTCCCGGGCTCCTGCGTTCCGCAGGCGCTCCACGATCTGCCGCATGGTAGTTCCGCGAACGATGGAGTCGTCGATCAGGATGACCCGCTTGCCTTTCACCGCTCCCACCAGGGGATTGAGCTTCACCTGCACCGTCTTGAGCCGGTCTTCCTGGGAGGGTTTGATGAAGGACCTGCCGACATAGCGGTTCTTTATCAGGGCGATCCCGAAGGGAATACCGGTCTCTTCCGAATAGCCGATGGCCGCGGGGATACCCGAGTCGGGCACCGCGGCGACGAAGTCCGCCTCCACCGGCGACTGCCGTGCCAGCACCCGGCCTGATGTGCGGCGCATCTCGTACACCGTTACCCCGTCAACCACCGAATCCGGCCGGGCGAAGTAGATGTATTCGAAGGAACAGGTCTGGGTCCTGGTTTTTTCGGAATCCCGGAATGAGTTTATCCCGTTACTGTCGATCTGCACGATCTCCCCCGGTTCGATGTCCCGGATGAACGCGGCATTTACCGCGTCGAGGGCGCAGCTTTCGGAGGCCAGGATGTATCCATCCCCCAGCCGTCCGAGACACATGGGGCGGATTCCGCTGCGGTCCCGTGCTCCGACCAGGCTGTCAGCCGACATCACCACGAAGGCATAAGCCCCCTGGATGGCCTGGGTGGCATCCCACACCGCTTCCACCAGTCCCTTTTTCACCGCCGAACGGGCTACCAGATTGAGAATGACTTCCGAGTCGCTGTCGGTGCGGAACACGCTGCCCGCCTCCTCCAGAAGCTCCTTCATGATCTCGACGTTCACCAGGTTGCCGTTGTGAGCTACCGCCAGAGGCCCCTTTCTGGTGTGACCGGTCAGCGGCTGGGCGTTGACGACGTTTTTGCCTCCCGCGGTTGAGTAGCGGGTGTGCCCGATTCCGATGTTGCCCCCCGGTTCGATGAATTTTTCTTTGGAAAAAACCTCGGTCACCAGTCCCATGCCCTTCTGAACATTGAACTGGGTCAGCTCACCGTTGGTTACGATCCCGGCGCTCTCCTGGCCCCGGTGCTGCAGCGCGATCAGTCCATAGTAAATGAGCTGCGCTACTGAGGCGGCCGGCACATCGGCCGCCGTGTCAGCTTCAGCCGCCGTGTAAGCCTCCGTCTCAGCGTCGGCATGCTCCGTCTCCTTTCCCTCCGCCCCCGGAAGCCAGATTCCGAAAATACCGCACTCTTCGTGGAGCTTGTCGGGATCAGTCATTCCCCGCTCCAGCGGCGGCCTTTTCGAGCCGGCCGAGGATCTCGTGGTAGGCGTTCTCCACGTTGCCGAGGTCCCGGCGGAAGCGGTCCTTGTCGAGCTTTTCGTTGGTCTCGGCGTCCCAGAAGCGGCAGGTGTCGGGCGATATCTCATCGGCGAGAACGATCTCGCCCTCCTCGGTAACGCCGAACTCGAGCTTGAAGTCGATCAGCTTTACCCCCATCTTCAGGAAAAAGGGCCGCAGGATGTCGTTGATCCGCCGCGCGTACCCGTAGATGATCTCCAGCTCCTCCCAGCTCGCGATGCCGAGTCCCACGGCATGATAGTCGTTCATCGGCGGGTCCCCGAGGTCGTCGTTCTTGTAGGTCAGCTCGAAGACCGGTTCGCTCAGCTGAGTGCCTTCTTCCACGCCGAAGCGCTTGGACATGCTGCCGGCCACTACGTTGCGGACGATCACTTCCAGGGGTATGATCCTGGTCCTTCGGCACAACTGATCCCGGGGACCGATTTTTTCGACGAAATGGGTCTTCACCCCGTTCTTCTCCAGCAGGGAGAAGAGCAGGGAGGTGATGGAGTTGTTCATCTCTCCCTTTCCGGCGATACTGCCCTTCTTCACCCCGTTGAAGGCGGTGGCGTCGTCCTTGTAGTGAATCAGAATTATATGCTCATCCTCGGTGGCGTACAGTTTTTTCGCCTTTCCCTCGTAAAACATCTCTCCCTTAGTCATTGAATACCTCCCGGTTTTTCGGTTCGTTTAATATGGATTCCGCCCTCTCCCGGCGGAATTGTGCTAATTTCTCTTTCAGCTCCGGCACGTGAACTGCCAGGATCTGAACGGCCAGCAAGCCGGCGTTGAAGCTGTTGTTCACGCCGACCGTCGCCACCGGTACGCCCCTGGGCATCTGTACGATGGACATGAGGGCGTCCATCCCGTCGAAGGCCGCCCGAAGGGGGACCCCGATGACCGGCAGTGTGGTGAACGATGCGATTACCCCCGGCAGATGGGCGGCCAGTCCCGCTCCGGCGATGAAACAGGCGGCATCTTCGGTCACCTGGCGTTCCACGTACTGCTTCAGTTCCTCCGGCACCCGGTGTGCCGAGAGAATGCGGGCCTCCCACTCGATGCCGAACAGTTCGAGGGCATCCGCAGCCCCCTTCATGACCTGTTTATCAGAGCTGCTGCCCATTACGATGATTACCTTCATATTCTCTTCCTTTCTATCATTTTCCGGCGCGGCGTCCATCCCCCGGATCTGATCTATGCCGTGAAGTAGCGTACGGCGGATGCAAACAGATGCTGGTCCTTTTCGCCGGGGATGTTGAGAGCTACCCCGCGGCCGATACGCTCGGAGTGGCCCATTTTTCCCAGAATTCGGCCGTCGGGACTCGTGATCCCCTCGATTGCCGCCGCCGATCCATTGGGATTGTCCGGATACCGCATAACCGGCTTCCCGCCGGCATCACAGTAGCGGAACGCCACCTGTCTTCGGGAAAAAAGTTCCTCCACCATGGCCGGGGCCGCCATGAAGCGTCCTTCACCGTGGGAGACCGGTACCGCGTGAACGTCCCCGGACTCGATACCAGAGGTCCAGGGGGATCTGCTGTCCCAGACCACCGTCCGCACGTAACGCGAGACATGCCGGCCGATGGTGTTCACCGCGAGGGTCGGCATTCCCGGTTCCGCGTCCCGGTATTCCCCGAAGGGAAGAAGTCCCGTCCGCACCAGGGCCTGGAAGCCGTTGCAGATTCCCAGGATCAGACCGTCCCGCTCCTGCAGGAGGTCGTTGACCGCTTCCATTATTCTGGGACTCCGGAGGACCGCCGCGATGTATTTCCCGGCCCCCTCCGGTTCATCACCCGCGCTGAATCCCCCCGGTATCATCAGAATCTGTGCTTCCTGTACAGCCGCCGCGAGTTCCTCGATGGATTCCTCCACCTGCGAAATGTTTCTGGACCGGAATATACGCAGATCAACAACGGCCCCCGCCTCCGCGAACCTGAGGGCCGTTTCGTCTTCACAGTTGGTCCCGGGGAAAACGGGAATACAGACCTTCGGGCGGGCTATGCGGGATATGCGGGCTCCGGAGCCGGTGCCGGAACCGGTGACGGCAGCAGTGGAGACGGTATCTGCGTTTCGGGTTCTGTCCCGGGGCCGGCCGGTTTTACCTGCACCAGCGGGACGGTTCGAAGAACCAGCCTCCGGATCCTCCGTCGCTTTTCCTGTCCGATTGGGAAAGACATCCTCCAGCGGGCCCTCCCAGGCTTCCAGGAGATCGTACAGCTGAAGATACTTCCCTCCGAGGCCGATCGCCGGAAGCCTGATGGTGTGCCCCAATCTTCGGGCCACTGTGCCCTCCGGGGCCTGCGGCAGATCCGCCGCTTCACTTCCGTGCTTCAGCTCCACGATGAAGCTGCCGTACCGGGGAGAGGAAAGTTCATCGATTCCATTCGGGCCTCTGCCGAAATCGAAGCCGATCATATTGCCCAAAGACATCTCGGTGATTGCCGAGACGATGCCTCCCGTCCGGAGACTCCGGCAGGCCGCCGCATGTCCTCCGGCAATGAGGCGGTGGATGTAGCGCAGCAATTCCCGGTAACGTCCCAGATCGAGAGTACAGTAAGCGTCCACGGGAACCTCGAGAAGGAGGACCTCGCTGCCCGCCCCCTTGAATTCCGGCGAAACAATATGATCCAGACGGGCCGGCGCCACCGCGAAGGCCGCCAGGGTTGGAGGTACGTGCAGGTCTTCGAAGCTTCCGGACATGCTGTCCTTGCCGCCGATAGCGGCGATCTCGAGGCCGAGCTGCGCTTCCAGTGCGCCGAGCAGAGCCGCTGCGGGCTTCCCCCACTTCAGGGGATCATCCTCGAGACGCTCGAAGTACTCCTGAAGGGTGAGATACATCTCATCCGGAGAGGCTCCGGCTGCCACCGCCCTGGAGACTGCTTCGATCACCGCATGGAATCCCCCGTGAAAGGGACTCCATCCGGCAATTTCTGGATCGTATCCTGCGGCCATGACACTGACGGTCCCGGTCTCTCCCCCCGCCGCGGGTATGCGTGCGGCCATCGCCTCCGCAGGGCTTGTCTGGGTCCTGCCGCCGAAGGGCATGAGGACCGTCCGCGCTCCGATGGTCGAGTCGAATCGTTCCACCAGACCCTGCCGGCCGCAGCGGTTCAAATGAGTGATCACCCGTATCCATTCGGCGGCGGTCTCCCGGGACCCGGTGGCGCGGCGGCCGTCCCCGTTCCCCTCACGAGACAATCCGAAGGGTCCCTTCCCTTGCGGAGCGGCGATGACGGCTTCTGCCGTCCGCGAGGCGCCGCTGCTGTCCAGGAAGTCCCGGGAGAGACTGGCGACGGCAGTCCCTTTCCAGTACATGACCAGCCGCCTGTCGGCGGTTACCCGGGCGATGGGAGTGGCCTGCAGGTTCTGCCGCTCAGCGGCCCGTATGCAGTATTCCGCGTCTTCCGGAGCTGTTACGATCGCCATCCGCTCCTGGGATTCCGAGAGGGCCAGTTCGAGGCCGTCCAGTCCCGCGTACTTCCGCGGGATCCGGTCCAGATCGATCTCCAGTCCATCGGCGAGTTCGCCGACCGCGACGCTGACGCCGCCGGCGCCGAAGTCGTTACTCCGCTTAATCCTGGCGGCCACTTCCGCCTGCCGGAAATACCGCTGCAGGGCCCGTTCCTCCGGCGGATTGCCCTTCTGCACTTCGGCGGCGGCGCTGCGGAGGGAACCGGTGTCGTGTTTCTTCGAAGACCCGGTGGCCCCGCCGATACCGTCTCTTCCCGTAGCCCCTCCTACGAGGATAACAACATCCCCCGGCGCCGGCTTCTCACGGCGTACCTGGGCCCGGGGCACGGCCCCGACAACAGCGCCTATCTCCATCCGCTTGGCTTCGAAGCCGGGATGGTACACCTCCTGTACGTACCCCGTGGCGATCCCCACCTGGTTGCCGTAGGAGCTGTATCCCCGGGCTGCTTCGGTGGTAATGACCCTCTGAGGCAGCTTGCCGGGGCGGGCCGCATCGAGGGGCTGACAGGGATCGGCGCTGCCGGTGAGGCGCATAGCCTGATAGACGTAGGCGCGTCCCGACAGCGGATCGCGTATAGCGCCCCCGAGACAGGTGGCGGCACCGCCGAAGGGTTCGATCTCGGTTGGGTGGTTGTGGGTCTCGTTCTTGAACATCAGCAGCCACGGCTCGGTCCCTTCGGGAGTATCGACGTCGATCACCACGCTGGCGGCGTTCACCTCTTCGGACTCCTCGAGACGTTCGAGCTTCCCGGAACGGCGCAGAATCCTCATCCCCGCCAGGGCGATGTCCATGAGGGTGTTGCCGGCGCCGGCATCGCCGTTTGCGCCGTCTCCGCCGTTCCCTGAGATCTTCCGGAACCTCTCCAGAGCGGCAGCCGCGGGTTCATTCATCATACCCGGTTCGACGGTGATGCGCTCCAGCCCGGTAGTAAAGGTGGTGTGCCGGCAGTGGTCGGACCAGTAGGTGTCCAGGATCTTCAGTTCGGCCATAGTCGGGTCCCGCCCTTCCTGTACGGAAAAATACTCCCTGCACAGCTCGATATCGGCCTGGAACATCGCCAGTCCGAGCTCTTCCCTCAGGGCAGCCAGCTGCCGGGAGTCCATCCCGATGAACCCTTCCACGACAGGGACCTCGGGAGGTTCGGTCAGTGCGACTTCGAGTGTCTCCGGGACCTCCAGCATCGCCTCCCGGGAGTCGACCGGATTGATGAGGTACCTTCTGACCGTATCGAGATGGTCTTCCGTCAGCTGTCCGTAGAGGAGATAGACCCGTGCGCACCGTACCGGAGAGGGGGGACTGTCCAGAATAATGCTGATCGCCTGGGATGCCGCCTCCGCGCGGGCATCGAACTGGCCCGGAAGATATTCAACCGCAATGACGGAGTATTCTCCCGCCGGCAGTTCATCTTCGTGCACCCGGTCGGTCGCCGGGTCAGAGAGGACCTGGTCTCTGACCGCCTCATAGTACTCATCTCCGGGGTGGAAAAAATCGTACCTGCTGAGGGTCCTCACCTTCACGAGGGACGAAACAGCGAGCTGCTCCTTCAGGACTTTGAAGAGCGATGCCGCCTCGGTGCTGAAGAGCTCCTTTTTTTCCACATAGACCCGATGGACCCGCGACACTGAAATTGAGGTGGAGATAGTCTGTAGTGATGTATTCGACACGAACCTAACCCGTATATTCGAGGATGTGACTGTAATTGACGGTGTTCTTGACCCCTACCAGGGTATGCGCGTGACTCTCACGCAGACCCGCCCCGGTCAATTGTACGAAGTTGTGATGCTTCTGCAGCTCCGCCAGGTTCGCACAGCCGCAGTAGCCCATACCCTTGCGCAGTCCCTGTACAAGCTGATAGATGAAATCATCCAGACCGCCCTTCACTACGACCAGTCCTTCGACCCCTTCCGGCACGGGAATATCGTCCTTCCCGCTCTGGTAACGGTCGGCGCCGCCGGCCTTGAGGGCCCCCTCCGATCCCATTCCGCGGTACCGTTTGTAGAGCTGTCCGTCCTGTTCGAAGACCATGCCCGGGGTCTCCCTGATGCCCGCCAGGAGGTTCCCGAGCATGACCGAGGAGGCTCCCGCCGCGATGGCTTTGACGATATCTCCGGAGTAGCGAATTCCTCCGTCGGCGATCACCGGAATACCGTAGCGGTCCGCTTCCGCCGCGCAGTTCATTACCGCCGACAGTTGGGGCACTCCGACACCGGCGACGACCCTGGTGGTGCAGATCGATCCGGGTCCGACTCCGACCTTGACCGCATCCGCTCCCGCTTCTATGAGCCGGCGGGTGCCGGCGGCGGTGGCAACGTTGCCGCCGACAACCGGAACGGAATATTCCTTCTTTATGGCGGTGACGGTGTCGAGGACGTTCTTTGAATCACCGTGAGCGGTGTCTATGACTATGAAATCGACTCCCGCTTCACAGAGGAGGGGCATCCTGACCTTGTAATCCGTCGGCGCAACAGCCGCCCCGACGAGCCGGGCTTCGTCCGCAGTGCTGCCTGCGGCGCGGTTCTTGGCCGCGGTTCCGCTGCTGCTCCGTGCGGCGGATTTGGCCATCTGGAC
>JBNGED010000033.1:0-11447 GCA_049975605.1 Sediminispirochaetaceae bacterium
CATTGCGAAAGTATGCAATATCATCACCCACGATCTCCTCGCCGGGGATCATGGCCGTGGAGGTCTTGCCGCACGCCGAAGGGAAGGCCCCTGCAAAATAGGTCTTCCGCTTGTCGTCATTGTCGGTGGCCGCCATCAGGAACATGTGTTCGCAGAGCCAGCCTTCCTTCCCGGACTGGTTGATAGCCAGCCGCATGGAGTGCTTCTTGAGTCCGATGGAGTTGCCGCCGTACTGGTCGTTCATCGAATAGACGATATTGTTCTGCGTGTCCTGGTAGATACGCCGCTTGTCGAGATTGATGGTACAACCGTTCTCATCGAGCTTTCCGGCTGAATGGATGAAACGGTAGATATCGTCCTTCTCTTTTTGAGTTTTGAGAGCCTTGAAGTGCTCATATGCATTCCGGTAGAGGATCTGTTCCGAGTGCAGAACGTACCAGCTGTCGGTGAACTGTACGCAGGGACGGGTAAACTCGGAAAAGGTGGGACCTTCGGCGAAGAATTTCACCACGGCATCCTTCCCTTCCATTATGTTTTCAGCGATCTCGAGGATCTCTTTGAGACCTTCTTCATACTCGACACTGTTGAGGGACTTCATGCGTTCAAGGTTCTCCTTGTACACGAGAAACTTCGTGTTGGCTTTGTCCCGCGCCTGGTCCTTGTAGCCGTCCCAGTGAATGGTCTGTTCCGACTTCGCTAACTTGTGTTCTTCACCCAGCTCAACTGCCATCTTGCGAACGTACTCTTCATCTTCCCTGCTGTCGTCGCAGACATAGATGGATTTCGGATTGCAGTGTTTGGCAAAATAGCCTACGTGGTCGTACACCTTCTGATTCTCGAGTGCAATCAGCTTCTGGTAGCTCGATTCACTCATCTTCGCCTTTAACACATCATCGTATTTCAGGTCCATTTTCCTCTCCTTGGTTATTTTATACAAACCTGTAATTGGGGTATCTTACCTGTTAAGGAAGAGTTATTTCAACACCCGCCCCGGTCGCACAGGCCATTGACCGGGTTAATTTTCAGTTTTATTCTTGGAATCATGAGAATCACTGTATGGTTGGAGAGCAGTCAGTCCGACTGCTGGACGATTACGGAGGCCCAGATCGATTACTTCCGGAGCAAACTGCCCTCGGCTGAGATACTGCACGCCCGCTCGAAGGACGAGTTCATCGGCATGCTTTCACGGGCGGAAGCGGTGATCTGCTGGTTCTTTCACCAGGACTGGTTCGCTTCGGCTCCGATGCTTCGATACATCGTGACCCCTGCCGCCGGACTGGACTATTTCACGGTAGATCCGCCGGCCGGCGTCGAGGTGATCAACTCGAGCTTCCAGGGACCCCTGATTGCCGAGACGGTCCTGGGTATGATGCTCTCGCATGCCAGGGGGATCTCTCTCGGGATCGATCTGATGAAAAAAGAAGCCTGGCCCCGCCGCGAAGTGACCAACAGGATGCGCCGGCTCTCCGGTTCCCACCTGGTGATACTGGGATTCGGCAATATCGGCGGATGGATCGCCCGCAGGGCCAAACTCTTCGGCTGCCGGATCACCGGTATCAGGCGCCGGCCCAGGCACCTTCAGCCTGAGTTCTTCTCCTATGAAGACCGGGTCCTTCCGGTTGAAAAGCTGCAGGAGGTGCTTCCGACGGCGGACCACCTGGTGATAGCCCTCCCCCGCACTCCGGAGACCGATAACATCATCGGCCGCAGGGAACTCTCGCTTCTTCAGCCGCATGCCGCCCTCTACAACGTCGGCAGGGGGAACGCCGTAGATGAAGAGGCTTTAATCGCGATCATGCGGGATAACCGCATAGGAGCAGCCTATCTCGATGTGTTCGCCCGGGAACCGCTGCCCTTCGATTCCCCCCTGCGGGAGCTCCCCGGCTGCTACCTGATGCCACACAGCTGCGCCGCTTCGCCGGACTATTTCGAGCTGTTCATCGATGATTTTACGGAGCAATTTCAGTTCTGACGTTTGATGGTACCGTCCGGCCCCTGGTAAACCGCCGAAGCTCAGGGAGACAGGGCGGTCAGCTGGGTGTTCGACCGGGCCAGCTTGTGGGCCAGCAGTTTGGAGAGGAAGATCCCGTAATGGGGATACCGCTTCATGGCCTGCACGAAGGACTTTCTCGACACCCGGATCAGCTTGCCGTGTTCGGCCGTTACGACCGAAGCGCTTCGTCTGTTGTTCATCAGGAATGACATCTCCCCCATGAAAACATCCGCCGGCGAGAGTTCGCCCACCAGCTTCCCCTCGTGGAGCACCGTGAAGTGTCCGCTCGAAATGTAATAGAGGAAATCGCCCTTCTCGCCTTCCCGGAAGATCACGTCTCCGGGCTTCGGGTAGAGCACCTCTTCGGCGGCGAAACCTTCCGGAGTCCCCCGGTCGGAGCTCTTCTCATGTTCAACCGTTATGGTTACCTGGTTGCCCTTCTGGTTGTAGCGGAGGTTCTGGCTGAAAAATTCCGCCATCCGGATCCCGCGACCGTGCGGACGCATATCGTCCTGTGATTTTATCTGTTCGCGGACCTTCTGGACGTCGAACCCCTCCCCTTCATCGCGTATGATGAAGGAGGAGAATTTTCTCCGGCTCTCCCACTCGAAATAGACCCGTTTGGATGCTATCCCGGGATTCTGACATTTTTCGAGAATGAGATCGACGACGCTCTTGCCCTGGTTGAGCTGTTCGTTCTTCTCTTCGTAGCTTATTCCGCAGTTGCCGTGTTCGATCGCATTGATGAGCAGCTCGGAAATGGCCAGCTGCAGGTTGTACTTCCGGTCCGGGTCGAAGTTGCCCTGCTGCACCAGATTGGTGACGGCAATACCTGCATAGATCGGCACCGACAGCGGATCGTTGTCCAGTTCGAAGGACCCGGCGGAAAAATCTGAGAGCTGGGTCGCCAGCTCCCGCTGAAAGATCAATTGCCTGTTCTCGATGATGATCGAAACTGACTTGGCCAGGTGACTGGTGATTCGTGCTTTGTCGAGCATCACGAGGAGGTTCAGCCGGCCGAATTCCTTGGCAATCTCCTTCTCATCCTGGAGCTCGCTGTCATACAATCCGATTATGCCGAAACTGTGCAGCCATGCCTCTTTTTTTACTTCTTCGATTATCTCTTTATAGCTGAGTACGGGATCGTTGCAGTTGATTATCACCACTTCAGGCAGGTCGAAGTTGAGAGATTCGAGGGCCCGTTCGGATTTCGAGATCATCTTCACCGAATAGCCCTGCGGTTTTTTCCTTTGAAAACTTTCCTTTACATGTTCTTTAATTGTCTTTTCTGAATTGATCAGCAGCACCAGCCCCATATATTCACCCCTAGGCGGAACGCGCCTCTGCCTTCGCCGGAATGGCTACGAGATAACCCGTACGTATGCAGGTCTCGAACAGCTGCTCGCTCATCTGATGCACTTCTTCTTTACAGCCCCAGCTGCGTTCCTTCTTTATTTTAATTGTATAACCATGGCGGTCTTTTTGCAGTACCTCAACTATGGTTTTAAATGAATCGCTGCCTTTTACCCTATACTGCTTCATATTTTCCAGGCCTCCTGTTCCCCGCACCTATTTTTTAACCCTCGATGGAAGGATTATGCGGTCATGTATTATTTTCGGCGGCTTGGTTGAGAAGTTGAAGTGAAAAAAAGGCGCCCCGGCAATGAAACCGGGACGCCTAAAGGAGAGGATAAAACTGCTTATACGTATTTACTATAATTTTTCAACATAAGAAAACTTTCCGTTTTGGATACTCCGTCGATCTTGGCAAGATCTTCCGTGAGGAATTCCACCAATCCGTGGTTGGAATCCACGAGTGCTTCCACGATCAGATCATACCGTCCGGATACGACCGAGACGGAGAGGACACCATCGAGTTCAGATATTTCTCTGGCTTTGGCATCGAGCAGCCGCGATTCCTTGATGCTCACGGCTATCATTGTCAACTGCTGATTGGCCAGGCTGTCCGGGTTGATGAGGGCTTTGATCTTCAGTATTCCCGATTCCTTCAATCTTTTTATCCGTTGCCGGACGGTGCCTTCGGACAGACCCAGCTCCTGTGCCAGGGCGCTGTTGTTCATGTTTTCCACGCGCAGACGAGCGATAATCCTGGTGTCTAATTCATCCAGTTCGATTTTTGTCATATCACCTTTTCAGCGGGAACATACTCGAGACCGAAAGCATCGGCGACACCCTTGAAGGTACACTTGCCGTCGTAGATATTGAGACCCTTCAACAGAATATTGGATTCACTGCAGGCCTTTTCCACGCCCTTGGCAGCAAGCTGCAGACCGTGTCTCAGGGTCGAGTTGGTCAGTGCAAGGGTCGATGTGCGCGCAACCGCGCCCGGCATATTGGCTACGCAGTAGTGAGTGACGCCGTCCACCACGAATATTGGATCGTCATGGTAGGTTGCGTGGGTCGTCTCGAAACAGCCTCCCTGGTCGACAGCTACGTCTACCAGCACCGCGCCTTTTTTCATCATCTTGAGATGTTCCTTGCGAATGAGTTTCGGGGCCTTGGCACCGGGGATAAGCACTGCGCCGACGATGAGATCGCTCTCTCTGGCGATTTTCTCGATGTTGCCTTCATTGCTCACAAGGGTAGTGATGTGACCCTGGAAGATATCGTCGAGATAGGCCAGACGATCGGTATTGATATCCAGGACGGTCACTTCAGCACCCATTCCGACCAGCATCTTGCAGGCATTGGTTCCGACAACACCGCCGCCGAGAACAGCCGCTTTGCCCCGTTCAACACCGGGTACGCCGCCGAGCAGAACTCCGCGTCCGCCGAAGGGCTTCTCCAGGAACTTGGCCCCTTCCTGAGCGCTCAGCCGGCCGGCGATCTCGCTCATCGGGGTAAGGCAGGGCAGCTTGCCGTCATCTGTCTGCATGGTCTCGTAGGCGACACCTTTCATTCCGGATGCCAGCATAGCATCGGTGAGTTCCTTATCCGCGGCGAGGTGCAGGTAGGTGTAGAGCAGCAGATCTTTGCGGAAGAAACCATATTCCTCCTTGAGGGGTTCCTTCACCTTGACGACCATGTCCGCACCCCAGGCTTCCTTTGCATCGACAAGCTTCGCCCCGGCGTCTTTGTACTCGGCATCTTCGAAGCCGGATCCTTCTCCAGCACCTTTCTCTACGAGGACCGTGTGCCCGGCTTTCACATAGGCCTTCACGCAGTGAGGAGTCAGCCCGACCCTGTACTCATGTTTTTTAATTTCCTTTGGACAACCAATAGTCATGTTTTTACCTCCATTCGTCGAATTTCGTAATATTTCTATATTTTCCTACGGATTTCGGATTTTTGTCAAGAAAAATTTCGACTATTTATTTGAATAGAGGATTCACTTGAATTCGTAATGCACAAAGAAAAAGATTGACATATGGTAAATCGATGGTATGATTGAAGTAACGACTATTTGTTGGACATTTGGACAATACAACATTTATACAATTAAATTAAGGTGGAGGGAATGAAAAGCTTAGAAAATGCAAAAATTTCGAAGGGAATAGCGGCCGTTCAGAAGACCGTGGTGCTCATTCTCCTGATCGTAATCCCGCTCCTGGTGGTTACGCAGGTGATCCTGCGCTACGTTCTGCAGATGCCCCTGATGGGCATCGAGGAAATCATGCTGTTTCCGACTATCTGGCTGTACATGCTGGGCGGGGGTGTTGCTTCCCGGGAGCGCGATCATATCCAGGCGGGAATTCTGGCGCTCTACATCAAGAAGGAAAAGTCCCTGGCAGCATTCTTTCTGGTTCGAACGGTTGTCTCCGTACTGATCAGCAGCTGGCTGACCTACTGGGCCTTCAAATACTTCCTCTATTCGATGAGGGTGTGGAAGCTCAGCAGCCTCCTGTATCTGCCGCTCTTCTTCGGTGAGAGCGCACTGTTTATCGGATTGGTCTTCATGACCTATTTCACGCTCGTGGAACTGATCGACCGTTACAATCACTTCGACACGCTTCGCAGGAAGCCGGCATAAGGAGGTATGTAGACATGCTTACTATAGTTGCTTTTGATGTTCTTGTTCTTATTGCTCTATTGATGCTCAGCGTGCCGCTGCCTTTCTGCTTCGGCGGGGCCCTCGGGTTTATGGTAATCTTCGGCGGGGCCTCCATGACGAGCATGATGCTGTGGGCTTTTAACCAGTCCATCAGTCTGGTCCTTCTGGCCAGTCCGCTCTTTATCCTGGCCGGCCTCCTGATATCCGAGAGCGGTATCGCCAAACACCTGCTCAACTTCATCGACGTATTCGTCGGACGCATAAAGGGCGGCATCGGCGTGGTTGCAATCATTACATCGGGTATAGTCGGCGCTATCTCGGGAAGCGGTTTCACAGGGGTTGCCTCAACCGGTCCGATCCTGATACCGCGTATGGTGGAACAGGGATACCCCCGGGGATATGCAACAGCCCTGGTTACCGTCTCTTCGATTCTCGGACTGTTGATCCCGCCGAGCATTATCATGATCTTCTACGGCTGGGTAACGGAAACATCAATCCTGGCGGCCTTCCTGGCTACCGTTGGACCCGGGGTCGTCATCATCATCCTGTTCTCGATAATCAACATGGTCTGGACCCGGCGTCTGCCGAACATCAAGCTGGTGGAAGTGAATCCAGACCGAAAGGTCCGTTACAGGGAAAACAGCCGCAAAATCCTCTGGGCAATACCCGGACTTATGGTACCTGTCATAATTCTCGGCGGAATCTACGGCGGTGTCTTTACGCCGACTGAAGCGGCAGCGGTCGCTGCTGTGGTAGCCATTCCGATCGGTGTATGGCTTTATAAGGACCTCGACCGCAAGTCGATCCTGAACGTGGTTACAGGGGCCGGCGTCTCCATAGGATCAATCATGACCATGATCATCTTCACGCTGATGCTGAGCCAGACCTATGTTCTCCTTCGGGTACCCCAGGCTCTGATTCAGATCCTCTTCGGCATCACCTCCAACCGGGTGATCCTCCTGATCATCATCAACATTTTTCTCTTCCTGGTTGGAATGATCGTGAATGACGTCACGGGAATGATTCTCTGCGCGCCGCTGCTGCTGCCCCTCGTTACCGAGCTGGGCATAAGCCCCGTTCAGTTTGCCGCCATCATGGGCGTTAACCTGGCGATGGGCGGAGTAACCCCCCCGTACGCCAGTATTCTCTACCTGGGAATGCGCATTGGTAAGACCGAATTCCACGATATCCTCGGTCCCACGATGATCTTCCTGCTGGTCGGGTACGTGCCGGTCGTGTTCCTCACAACTTTCTGGACCGACCTCTCGATGTATCTGCCAAGACTCTTCGGTCTGGCATGAGAAGCGGACCGGAGGAACCGGTGCTTGAGGCACCGGTTCCCGGGCGCCCGCTCAGCAGGTGCCCTGTATTAAATGCATTCAACCGGTAATACCGGAAAAAAATTAAAGGAGTTTAAGATGAGTTTGAAAAAAATCGCATTGATCGGACTGATCATGGTCGTCGCCGTCGCCGCTGTGTGGTCGGAAGGACAGTCAGAAAAAGTATGGAAGGTTGGACATGTTCGTCCGCAGGGAACTTCCACCGACACCGATCTGGTAGCGTTTACCGAAGCTGTGGATTCAGCATCGAACGGATCGATCAGCATCGAAGTGTTTCCGGCAAGTCAGCTCGGAAATTACACCGTAGTACAGGAACGCGTGGGCATCGGAGATGTCGAGATGCAGCTGGCACCGGCCTCCAATTCTGTCACCAAGGCCCTCTCCATAACCGCCGCGCCTTACCTGGTAACCAACTGGGAAGATGCCCAGGAGATGTTCGCCTGGGGCGGCAAAATGATGACTGCCGTTGAGGAGATGCTCGCCAAAGAGAACATTAAAGTGCTGGCACAGTACCCGAAGTACTTCGGCGGCGTGGCTCTGGCCAAAGAACCGGCCGCTCCCAAGGACCCGTATGCAAAACAGGGTTTGAAGATCCGGGTTCCCGGTATCAAGTCTTTCGAGATGACCGCAACCGCACTGGGCTTCCTCGCCACCCCGATTCCCTTCTCCGAAGCATTTACCGCTATGCAGACCGGCATCGTCGACGGTGTGATCGGCTCCGGAGCCGAAGGCTACTGGTCCAGTTTCCGTGACCTCACCAAATACTACCTTCCCGTTAACAGCCACTTCGAGATGTGGTTCCTCTACATGAACAAGGGACTCTGGGACAAACTGAGCGCAGAGGAGCAGGAAATTCTCCAGAAAGCAGCCCGTGAAATGGAAGCAGCCCGCTGGAAAGCAGCTCCCACAGAGACTAAATCCTATGAAGATCAGCTTGCCGGCATCGGTGTCGATATTATTCGATACAGCGACAGTGAGCTGGAAAAAATCGCCGAAAAAGTCCGGGAAGAAGTCTGGCCGGAAATCAAGGGTGAATACGGAGCGGAACTCTTCGATAGTTTAACCAGATAATCGCACTTCTAATGGAGACCGTAATGAGTAAAAAAGAAGGCCAAAAAAATACCTGGGCAGTGATCGGCGGAGGAAACGGCGGTCAGTCTGCTGCGGCCCACCTTGCGGTTATGGGATATCCGGTACGCATCTATGATGTTGTACCGGATACCATCAACGCAATCAAGGAACAGGGCGGCATTTATGTAGACGGTGCAGTCGAGGGTTTCGGTCCCGTGGAGAAGGCCACGCTGAATATGGCGGAGGCTGTTGAAGGCGCAAACGTGATCATGGTTATCGCACCTGCGCTCTACCACAGGGACATCGCCGAGAAAATGGCTCCCTCGCTGAAGGCCGGACAGATTATCCTGATCCATCCGGGTGCCACCTTCGGAGCAATCGAGTTCCGTCAGGTGTGCAAAGAAAAGGGCGCGCCGGTAGAATCCCTCATTGTGTCCGAGGCACAGTCGTTGTTATACGCCTGCCGGGCCAAGAAAGCCGGACATGCCCACATAAACGGGATGAAGCAGACGCTGGCGATAGCCGCGCTGCCTTCATCAAAAACAAAAGAAGCGGTGGAAGTAATAAGCGAAGCATTTCCGCAGATGTACGGGGCGAAGAATGTGCTCGAAACGAGCCTTACCAACCTCAACGCGGTTATGCATCCCGCGCCTTCACTGCTTAATGTGTCGCTCATCGAATCGAAGCATGACTGGGAGTACTATATGGAAGGCATAACTCCCTCGATAGGGAGTTATGCCGAGCGATTGGATCTGGAGAGACTGGCGCTCGGAAAAGCTGTTAAACTGGAGCTGCCGGGTGTTCTCCAGATGTACCGCACGCTGTATGGTGTTACTAAACCAACCTTATCCGAAACGGTGAAGGAAGTCAAAGCGTACAAGGGCATTACGGGACAGAAAAGAATCGACACCCGCTATGTCCTGGAGGATATACCTATGGGACTCGTCCCGATGGCTTCCCTTGGTGATCAGCTCGGAGTACCGGTACCGATGATTCGGACCACTATCGCTCTGGGCTCTTACCTGCTGGAGAAGGATTTCGTCGGCCAGGGCCGTACAATGGAACGGCTCGGTCTGGCGGGGTTGGACGCCGAAGGTCTGCTCGGTTTCGTCACGAACGGCGATCGAGATTAGATAGGTAAACTACTTGTGAGAGCCGGTGTTTTTTTGTATTCTTACTCTGGAATGAGGACTATACAATGATAACACCGGCTCATCGTCACACTCTACACGAAGAAATATCCAAACAGATCATCGATCTCATCAGCGACGGGACATGGCTCCCCGGCGAACGGATCCCGGGAGAAATATCCCTCTCCGAACAGTTCCAGGTCAGCCGGAACTCCATCCGGGAGTCGATCAAAGCCCTGGAACTCGTAGGCCTGCTCGAGTCATCGGCGGGGAAGGGAACCTTCGTTGCCGACTACGCCCTGGAGCGTATCCGCCAGATCGAGTACAACACCCACCTGGACGACATCGATCCCGAGAAGGCCCTGATAGAACTCCTTGAGACCCGCCTCGTAGTGGAGCCGGGCCTCTGCTGGTTAGCCGCCAACTACGCGGAGAAGGAATCCCTCGACAAGATGGAACGCATCATTCTCAAATCCCTGGACGCGGTGGACCACAACCAGTACCACTTCGAACTGGGGATGGCCTTCCACGAAGAACTCTACTACGCCTCCAGGAACGCCACCCTGATAGACCTGTTTGCATCGATAAAAGGCAAGCTCAAGATCGCCCGCCGCGAAGCCTACTTCAAGGTCACCAAAAAAGAGACCATGGTCAAGGAGCTTCACGAGCACTACGAGATCCTGCAGCTGATAAAGAAAGGCGAGGGGATCGCCGCCGCCAATGAAATGCGGCATCATCTCCACGTTCCGGTCATGCGCCTCAAAAAAATCATGTGATGTTCCCGGGCCCGGACTGCGTTGCACAGCCTGACGGGCACCCTATTCTTCAAACAGTAAAAACCTGTCTCCGATCGTATCAAGCAGCCACTGCGCCTTCTGCCGGCTGATGATGTTGACCAGCCTGTTCCGCGGATTCTCATTCACGTCGATGGACAGGGCGGTCTCGAGCAGACGCCGGTACTCGTCGGCATCCTGGGTCTGTACGGAAACGCTCGAGGCGAGGGATACGTACGGACCGGCAAGCTGTCCTTCTGATATGGCTACCGCCCGCTCGAAATGATAGCGGGCCTTTGCCGCCGGAGTATCCGCGGAAGCACCCTGCCGGGCATAGTATCCGGCAAGAAGCTCCTGGCTGTATGAACCGAGATCTGAACTTCCGTACAGCATCTGCTCGGAGGGAACTCCCCCGTAGATGTCTATAAACAGATTGTGGAGCGCTCCCTGATTGAACTCTTCATCGAGCTCCAGTCCCCGGGCCGCCAGGGCTACGGGGCGGGGCAGCTCCATCAGCATGGCAGTGTCGAATCCGGCCGCTGAGATTGCTCCCATCCAGCCTGCCGCCGCCCAGTAGAGGGTCTTCACATCCTCTTCGTCCATCTCCTGCAGCTCCGCCTGTCCCTTTCCCGACTTGACAGCGGCGGTGAAGCCGGGGTAGTCCACTTCGAGGGCCTGAAGCGCATAGTCGCGTCCCCGGAGGTACATACTCTTCGCCCGGGAGAGCATCTCCTTCTGCCGGTCGAGTTCTTCGTATCCCAGCATGGTGGCAGGAGTGTGAATGAAGGCGTTGGCATAACTGACGAAGCCTTCGGCGGTCGCTTCCAGAAGAGAACGGTTCTCCGGGTCCGACTGCAGAAGCGTCTCATAGAGCTTCAACACAAAGGGCAAAGCATCCGCAACCAGCTGCGGGTCCGTCTCACTGGCGAACACCGACGTACCGCCCGGCGAGGCCAGGGCGTCCGCCGCCATGCGTGTGGCCATCCTGTTGATCGAACAGGAAGAAGCCGCCAGAAGGGCGGCCCCTGCGAGGATGATCAATGACAGCTTTTTTTTCATAGTGTCCCGCCCTTGCCGGATCCGATTCCTTAGAGCTTGAAGGTCAGCCCCACGCCGATGAATCCGCCC
>JBNGED010000034.1:0-11188 GCA_049975605.1 Sediminispirochaetaceae bacterium
GCTCTACAATCAATACGATGAACCGCAGACCAGGCAGGAGTACGAATACGGCCCGCGGGGGAACAGGACGAAGTGGAGCGTTTTCAACGGCGAGGGCGCCCTGCTGAGCAGTACGGAGTATCTGTACGAAGACGGCCTCAATACCCGTATAGAAAATTTCAGCCCCGACGGCACTCTGCTCGATTACTTTCAGCTGGAGTATGATTCTTCATCCCGGCTGATAAGACGGACGTGGTATTCGGGGGAAGACGAAGTGATGCAGGTCCACCGGTATATCTACGAAGGCGGAGTCCTTGCAGAGGAGAGAGTTCTTCGTGGAAACGGGTCCCTGAAGCGGAGAATCGTGTACACCAGCAACCGCGCCGGGTACCCGGTAGAAGCGGTCTATCTGGACGGGGGAGACAATATCCAGGAGCAGACGGCATACGAGTATGTTACCCGCACCCGGGTCACCTATCAGAAGGTGAAAGAGTAGGTCCGGTATGAAAGAGAGAACGAGAAACAGAAAGATACCCAAGAGGACGGCACTGGTGGCAGTCCTGCTGATCGTATGTGCGGCTGCTGGAACGGCGAATGAGGTGTCGGCAGTGTGGACCCGTCTCTATGGCCGGGCCAGAACTTTCCCGCAGAAGCAGCAGATTATGATGAACATCGTGGAGCAGCACAGCCGGGACATGGTACCGGTACTCATTGATGCCCTCGATCAGGAGCTCCGCAACTTCCGCAACACTACCAGTCTCACCGAGAAGACCATGCAGATAGACCTGATGACCACGATCGTAAAGGAGCTCGGCCGTCTGAAGGCTACCGAATCTCAGGTCGTGGTGATGGAGACAGTGGAGAATGCCGGAGACCCGATCCTCAAGGGTGAGGCCATTCTCACTCTTGGAAAAATAGGGGCCAGACAGTACGCTGAAGAGCTGGCGCTCATGCTGCGGAATCTGAACATCAACATGGAATACACGGAGAACCAGCGGGAAAATGAGATCGAAGCCTACGCACTGGTGCGGGCGCTCGAGCGGCTGAGGTCCGAAGAGGGCTTCGAACCTGTTTTTTTCGCATCACTCGGGTGGTATTCATCACAGAGCGGTGTGAAAGAGCGGGCCGGGAAAGCCATGGTCATGATGGTGGATGATCCCACCGACCAGCTCCTGGATATCCTGCTCAACAATCCAGATTACACCTACAAGCTGGCGGCGCTGGAAGCCGAGGAGCGTTCGGCGGCTTCTGAGGACCGGAAAGCGGATGTGGCGGCAATCGGACTGGATGAGGGTTTGAAGTATTCGCCGAAGAACCTGACCGAGAAGGCCCAGTTGAAGACCCTCCGGCTCTACGCGATGGAGATGCTCAAAAAGTATCCGCAGCCCGATGATCCTCAGCTCCTGACCAACATGGAAAGAATGATTGCCTTCTACCGTGCGGACAGGGTATTCCAGGAAGACGAGATGATCACCCTCATGGAGACGATGGGCACCTTCAGCGGTGAAGAGACCGCCGGAATACTTTCCGATTTCCTTGGATACTACAATATGCGGCGTGACGCGGGCCCCCCTGATTCTTACCGTATCGTCAGGTCCCTGATACAGGCCCTCGGTTCAGTAGGGCACATCGCCGGTCTCGAGGAGCTGACCATGGTTACCATTTCAGATGCTTGGGAGGCTTCGGTCCGCAGGGAGGCCGTGGCGGCCATCGAGAAGATAAATCCGTAAAAAACCCGGGGCGCGTCTCACATGCCCCGGGTTCTCTTTTTAGTATTGCCCCTGCTAATCTTCGACCTGCGCAAGCGTGATGGCGGAAGTGGTCACGATGTCGTCGATGCTGCAGCCCCGGGACAGGTCGCTGACCGGCTTGGCGAAGCCCTGCAGGATGGGACCGTACGCGAATGCGCCGGCGAAACGTTCCACCAGTTTGTAGCCGATGTTGCCTGCCTGCAGGTCGGGGAAGATCAGGACGTTGGCCTTTCCGGCCACCTTTGAACCGGGGGCCTTCTTGGCGCCGACTTTCTCGATGACAGCCGCGTCGAGCTGCAGTTCGCCGTCCACGTTGAGGTCCGGACGTTTTTCCTTCACAATTGCGAGGGCCTCGGTCACCTTGTCCACCAGCGGGTGGGAGGCGGATCCCTTGGTCGAGAACGAGAGCATCGCCGTAACGGGTTCGGCCTCGAGGAAGGTCCGGCACGATTCGGAGGAAGCGATGGCGATCTCGGCGAGCTGTTCGGCGTTCGGCTCTGGGATGGTGGCGCAGTCGGCGAAAATAATATTGCCGTCCACTCCCCATTTGGGATCTTCGAGAGACATGACGAAGAATGAGGAGGCCAGCTTTGCTCCCGGCTTGGTCTTGATGATGGTCATGGCGGACCGCAGAACGGAAGCGGTGGAGTTTTCGGCTCCCGCCACCATAGCGTCGACGACACCCAACCGTACCATCATTGCACCCCAGTTCAGTGGGTCGACGATCTTCTCGCGGGCTTCTTCAGGGGTCATGCCTTTGTGCTTCCGCAGCTGGTAGTATTCCTCGGCGAACTGATCCAGGCGGGCCGGGTCCCCGGGTACCGCGATCTTCACGCCGCTGATATCGGCGCCTGCCTTCTGGGCCGCTTTGGCTACCTCTTCTTCACTGCCGATGAGATGGACTTCGACGGCAAGACCTTCGTCCACGATTTTTCGGGCCGCACTGAGGGTCCGCGGTTCGAGGCCCTCCGGCAGTACCAGGGTTTTCTTCTTCCTGCGTGCTTTTTCTTTCATCTTGTCGGAAAATGTCATGAATAGCTCCTTCATTATCTATTTTTGCAATGGACAGAGTTGCAATTGTTGAACATATGGTCCTCTCAGAATAGCAGAGAAGCGGTAAAATATCCATAAGGAAATTTCATTCGATACTGAAGGGGCTGGAGGCAAATTCGGCGGGCTGTTGTAAGTTCGGCTGAAATTATGTAGTATCCCTGCATGACTGTAGGAGTATATGGACTCGGCCGCTTCGGCCGATACTGGGCCGGTCTTCTTACCGATAAATTCGATCGGGTCGTGGGCTTCAGCCGGACAAAGAAGGATAATCTCCCGGAGGGGGTTGTACAGGTTCCCGAGGAAGAGCTTCTCCAGGTTGACGCTCTCTTCCTCTGCGTGAGCATCTCCTCGTTTGCGGAAGTGCTCACGAACATAGCGCCCCGGCTGAAGCACGGAATGACGGTCTTCGACACCTGTTCGGTGAAGCTCTATCCGTCGGAGCTGATGAAGTCCCTCCTCACGGATGAAGTCTCGGCAATCGCCTCCCATCCCATGTTCGGGCCGGATTCAGGCAAGGAGAGCGTGAAGGGGCTTCCGATGGTTATGTACCCCGTCTCGGCGGATCCGGCGGTTTTTTCATTCTGGAAGGATGTTTTCCTGGAATATGGAATGGACGTAATAGAAATGCCGCCGGATGAGCATGATCACCAGGCGGCATATACGCAGGGAGTGACCCACTTCATCGGCCGGGTCCTGCAGGGACTGAAGCTCGAGAAGAGCGCAATCGGAACGGTGGGATATCACAAGCTGCTGGAGATCGTGGAGCAGACCTGCAACGATCCGCTGCAGCTCTTCTACGATCTGCAGCGGTACAATCCTTACACCGGAGAGATGCGGACGGCGGTCCTGGAGAGTTTCCAGCGGACCCTCGAGATGCTCAATCCGGACAAGACTTGACAGGTGGAATCCCTGAGAGTAGGATTGCTTCAAAGGCGGGGGGAAGGAATGTCGGAAGTACAAATCAGAGAAGTAGATGAGAACGATATAGTCACCATTCTGGCTGAAGATATAAGTTTCAACGGACGGCTCAGTTTCGACGACAGCCTGATGATCAAGGGGTCTTTCAAGGGCGATATCTGTGCCAGAGGCAACCTCTACGTGGATATCGACGCCGAGGTGGAAGCGCGGGTAGAGGCGAATATCGTCTCTCTGAAGGGGACCATCAAGGGCGACGTCTTCGCCCACACCCGGGTTGAGCTGTTTTCATCGGCCATGGTGGACGGCGATATTACCGCCCCCGACGTCATCATGGAGAGCGGGTGCAAATTCAACGGTATCTGCAAGATGGAAGCCCCCCGAACCAAACTGACGAAAGATATGGAGAGGTATAATGCGTAGGATTCTGCCGGTTGCGCTTATTATCATGATGCTGCCCTTCGGTCTCGTCGCTCAGGAGCGGCCGGACGCACTGAAGCTGTACAACTCGGGTCAGTTCGAGGAAGCGGTGGAGGTGTGCAGGCAGGAGCTCGAGCTCATGCCGCGGAACATGGACTCATACGCGGTCCTCTGCTGGAGCCTCGTGCGGCTCGGCCGCTACGACGAGGCCCTCAAGTATGCCCGGCAGGGTATGGAGATCTCAAGATACGATCCGCGGATGGTCGAGATAGTGGGGGAGGTCCATTTTTACCAGGGACGCAATCTCGAAGCGTTGAAATGGTTCGAAGAGTACGCGGTGCTTTCACCGACCGGTCCCAGAATCGACACAGCCTACTACCTGATGGGTGAGATCTACATCCGCCTCGGCGAATACCACCACGCCGACATCGCCATTACTACAGCGGTGTATCACTCACCGAATGTCGCCCAGTGGTGGGCGCGGCTGGGCTACGCCCGCGAACAGGCCAAAGACTTCACATACGCCATGGAAGCGTACAACGAGGCCCTGAGACTCAAGCCGGGCTTCAACGAGGCCGAGCGGGGCAAAGAACGGGTGAAGGAGAAGATGGCAAGCGGATGAGGGTCGCGTTTTACACACTCGGCTGCAAGCTCAATCAGAGCGAGAGCGAGGCCCTGGCATCTTCCTTCAAGAGCCGGGGTTTTTTTGTGAGGCGTCACGATGAAGACGCTGATATTTTTATCGTCAACACATGCACCGTCACCAGCAAGGCTGAACAGAAGGCCCGCCGGATCATCCGTCATCTGGCCCGCCGCAATCCGCAGTCGGCCGTGATAGTGACCGGCTGTTACGCCCAGCTCGACGCCCCGGTGCTGCGGGATCTGGCCCCCAACGTGGTCGTTCTCGGGCACGACCGGAAGTACCAGCTTCTCGGCCTGGCGGAATGCGTGGAGGCGGAGCTCGCCGGCGGTCCCATCGGTTCCCCGGACTCCGCAGGGTCGACAGATATTACGTCCGCAGTCCGGGGCTGCATCGACCGTTTCCTCGGGGAAAAAGCTGACAGCCACGGAATATTCCGCTTCGACGCCGATACCTACAGCTTCCATTCACGGGCCTTCCTGAAGATTCAGGACGGCTGCGATCACCAGTGCGCCTACTGCCGGGTCAGGCTGGCCCGGGGGGCCTCGGTGAGCCTGCCGCCGGATGACGTCATCGCACGTGCGGAGCACCTCGCCCGATCAGGCTACCGGGAGCTCGTTCTCACCGGGGTCAACGTCACTGCCTACCAGGATCCTGCCGACCGCCGTTTCCGGCTCCCGCAGATGATACGCCGTCTGCTGGACCAGACCGGTCCGATCGCATCCTGCCGTATCCGCCTGTCGAGTCTCGAACCGGAGATGATCAGCGATGATCTGCTGGAGGCCGTCGCGGACCCGCGGATTTGCGCGCACTTTCACATTCCGGTACAGAGCGGCTCCGACCGTATTCTCAAGGCGGTCTACCGTCCCTATACTGCCGACCGGGTTCGTGCAGTGGTTGAGGGTCTCCGGCGGGCCAAGGACGATCCCTTTCTGGCGGCGGATGTTATAGTAGGGCTCCCGGGGGAGACTGACGATGACTTCGAATCCACCCGCTCCTTGATCGAAGAGCTGGGATTCGCGGCGCTGCATGTTTTCCCCTTCTCGCCCCGGCCGGGGACGGAGCTCTACCGGGCCAGGCACCGGGTCCCGGAACGGATCGCCGGTGAGCGGGCAGCCGTGCTCCGGGACCTTGCCGGCCGTCTGCACGATGAGTATGCCGTCCGCTGGATCGGCCGGGAGGTGGAAGTACTGCCGGAAGAGCCGGTGGTGATCGAGGGGAAAAAATTCTGGAGCTGCCTCTCAGGAAACTACCTGCGGGTGGACCTGCCCTTCGAAGAGGTGTCCCAACGGGCTGGCGGACAGATTGAATCATCCGGTGCCGCTGATGCCCAAGCCGGGCGACAGGGCGTGCGCGGGAGCCTGCTGCCTGCGGTGATCGAACGGATGGACGGCGGCCTCCTGTTCGGGTCTCTAATTTAATGGTTTCGCAGCCTGACTTTCCTGTTAAAATAGACAGTCCGTGATATACTGAAATATGCGCGAAATGCAGCGCTGCGGTTTGTTTTTCAGACCGCTCTGTGTTATACTAAAATATGAAAAATGGTAAATAAGTCAATATTGAGCGATAGAGCGCATCATATGATATTCGAGGAGGCAGAAATGCGAAAAACAGCAGCGCTGGCGGGAGCTGTCCTGGCCGTCCTCCTGCTCATGAGCGGTTGCACCGGCAACCTCTTCATGCAGTGGGACAAGCCGGAAGTGCCCTCATCCAGCGAATTGAACGATAAGGCATCCACCGATCCGGAGGGATTCATCTCCGATGTAGAGGACTACCTGGACGGCGGCGCGATAGACGACAGCAACGCGGGGGATGTGAATACCGCGTTGAAGACGATATATGATCCGAGCGGTTCTACAGATAAGGTATATAATCCTGCAGATCCAGTACCAGGTACTGAGACAGAGCAGAAAGCTGCTTTGCTTATTGGAGAAGTTGCAATCGCTGGAGATGATAATGCAGGAAATGTAGTCGCTAATGTTCCGGCAGTTCTATCAACGATCTCTGATCCTTCTGCATCAGCTAAAACACCCGAAGAATTCATTAAAGATTTAATTCCTTCTGGCCTTTCAGATTCAGAATTTACCAGTATGGTTGAAGCGCTGGTTGAAGCCGGTGAAGCCTACTTAAAATTCGGTGATTCTCTGACTTCACCGGTTGTTGCCGAGGAGCAGGTACCCTTCATGAGCAGTGCCGATATCGGCGACACCCTCAACCGCGCGGCTGCTGGTATCGCTCTGATTGCGGCTCTGGATGCTTCCGATGGAGATATCACCGATGGTTACACAACAGATACTACAGCTTTATATACAGTATATACAGGTGGTAGCTTTACGAATAACCAGGATCCCACAAAAGCATTCGACGGCACCATTACCTACTACGACGGAGCCCAGAACCTGCTCGAACTGGCCGGATTCGACGTGAGCTGACAGGGAGGAGTACATGAAAAAGATACTATTGATTTCTAGCATACTGACTTTTGTAATTTTCAGTGCCGCCGCGGCGGAAGGCGATATCATCGACAGCGCCGGTTTTGCACCGGTCACTCCGGAGGTGATAGGGCAGGGCGGTTCCTTTACCGCGGTGGCTCACGGATACAACGCGCTGTTCACCAACCCGGCAGGATTCGCCCGGGACGGCGGAAGCTTTACGCTTCTTTCAGCCACGGGGACCTCTTTTTTCATTCCCAGCGAAGGTGATATCGAAAATTTCGAGACCATCGCCAATGCAGAGAGCGATACGGAGATCGAGGACGCCCTGCTGGCCATGTCGCCGCTGATCACCGGCAACGGTATCGGCGGAGCCGGAACCGCCGGGATCGGCCTGGTGGGCAACGGCCTCGGGCTTGGCTTTGTCGCCAATGCCGACTTCTACGGCCGGGGAGAGACAGCCCTGGGTACCGCCATCGACGCGGTCATGGATTACGCGATCATCGGCGGATACGCTCTGCCGATCAATCTCGGCCCGTTTACAGCCTACGTCGGCGGCGATCTGCGCTACATGCTGCGGACCGAAGCGCGGGATGTTGCCATCGTCGAGTTCGCCAGCGCCGCCAGCAGCACGACGGAAGATCCCCAGTTCCCCGTTCTCAACGGTTCGGGACTGGCATTCGATTTGGGAACCATCATCGAGCTCGGGAAATGGTCGGTCGGCGTCGCCGCCCGGGACATCGGGGGGACCACCCTGGAGTACACAGAGTTCACCGCCGATTCGCTCGATCAGGCCTTCCAGTTCGACGGCGGCGGAGCGGATGTGGCCGAGACCTACGTCATCCCGATGGTCATAAGCGTCGGAGCAGCCTACGATCCTGACAGCTTCCTGCTGCCCTCCTTCCTCTTCGACCCGGTTTTCCACATGGAGTACCGCAAGACCTTTTACCAGGCCGAAGATGCCAAGGATGATTCCTTCTGGACCGGAGTCCACATGGGAATGGAAGCCGAAGTCATCCGCATCCTGAAGGTCCGCGCGGGTATCAACCAGGGATACGCCACCTTCGGACTGGGCGCCAAGCTGCTCTTTCTGGACCTGAACGCCTCCTACTTCGTACGGGAGATGGGCAGATATGCAGGCGTGCAGCCCAACGAAGGATTTACCCTGGAAGCCGCGATTCGTTTTTAAAAAAAAGAACGCGGACGGACAGACAACAGGCGGGCGGATTCCGGCGGAATTCCGCCCGTTTTTTCCATGGCGGGACGAGTGGAAAAACCTGCCCGCCGTCTGTTTGATTCAAGACTGACGGTCAGCCCGCCGAAATAGAAGAAGGAGGACTTTTCATGGAGAGAAAAAGAGATACGAAGAGCGGTACCGGAAAAATCGTGAGAGGAGCGCTGTTTGTGGTCCTCCTCGTCCTTCTGCTCGGCTCCTGTGAACAGATGTTCACCTTCAGCCCCCTGAGCTGGGCCCAGCGCGATCCGGCCAACCTCTCCGACGCCCAGAAGATCGCCTACGCCGAGGGTGTGCTGGGCAGCGGCGACGCCGACGCCATGGCGGATGCCTACAACGCCATCAAAGACAGCTCCGACCCGGATGTGCAGTACCTCGCCTCGCAGCTTGCAGTGGGTGCGTCGGGGTTGAACGAAGCGGTTCAGGATGCTCTGGCCGACTTTGATGCGATAGAGTCGGGATCGTCTTCGATAAATGACTATCTCAATACGATCAATGACACGATGCTGCAAAACGCTGTTGATTCTATGGCTCTCGCTGACGGTGATTCGGATACAAAGCAGGAAATAACTCAGGAAGATTACCTGGTGACGGCTGCTGCAATCCTTATTATAAATAACAACGATATCGAAAATGAAGACTTCACTGATGCGGGATTCAGCAATCCGAATAAAACCGGAACCTGGCAGCAACAGACCGCTTACTACCTGCAGGAGGCCGGATTCACTACCGATGATCTCGACTCCCTGATCAACCTGGGAACAATCTAAAAAACGGGGGACAGCATGCATTCACTGCGAAAAACGGCACTATTTATAATAATCGCGCTCTGTGCGGTCACATTCAACCTGCAGGCGGTGGAGCCTTCGGTGGAACTGCTTTCGCCCCGGGACGCGGCGCTGGGCGGGCGGCACGTCGCCCTGACCGATACCTTTTCCTCCCTCGTGAACAACCCGGCGGGCTTCTACACGGCGCCGGAGCAGCTCTCAATTACCGAGATTACCATCGGCCTCAAGGGACCGATGTTTTCCCTGGCGGATGCGATCATCGGCGGCGAGATGAGCGATCTCTCCGAGCTGATCAACGGCATATACGCCGGCCTGGACCTTCTCGGTCCTCTTTCCTTCGGATATATCGGGGAGGGGCTCGGCTTCGGGGTCTACAACCAGACCAACCTGCGGATGTGGAGCAACAACAGCCTGACCGCCAATGTCAGGGCCTGGGACGACATCGTGCTGACCGGGGGATACGCCTACCGGATGCCCTTCTCCGGAGATGTGCAAGCCCTGGACGCAGGCGTTCTACTCAAGGGCGGCTTCCGCGGCACCATCGACGGCGGGATTTCGGTAGTCGACATCATGGAACTCAATGTGTCGACTCTCCTTGACGAGCCCTTCCGCTTCACCAGCTTCATCGGCATGGACCTGGGACTGCGGTACTCCGTCGGGGAAAAATGGGTCTTCGGCATGGTAGGAAGGGATGTGTACACACCAACCCTCACCAACGAGTACGCCGACTACAACGACTTTATCAACGGAGTAGCACCTACTGCAGATAATCTTTACGACACCATGCAGTTCAAGCTCGACCTGGGCATGATGTACCGTCCCCAGGCGGACCTCTCCCGCTACTCGATCAGCGACATCAAGATTCTCTTCGACTATAAGGATCTTCTCGACTTCTGGATCTACCCGGAGCTCTCCACCAATCCGCTCCTCCACATCAGCTTCGGGACGGAAGTTACGGTGATGGAGATCCTCGATGTGCGGCTGGGTTTCGCCGAAGGGCTCTTCGCCGCAGGACTGGGACTGGACCTGAGTCACTTCACCATGAATGTAGCGGCTTTCGGCACGGAACGCTCCACCGAACCGGGACTCGCACCGGTGTATAACCTCCAGCTGGGCCTGGAGTTCCGGAAGTAGACAGCAGCATTCGAAGCCGGCTGCGGATAAGCGGATAAGGCAACGAATCACATCAAGAACGAGTTGATTTGGGCCCGCCATAGTTGACACTTTCAGTGAAAGTTGCTATATTCGTCGGGCAAACAATAGAGGGCCGCTAGCTCAGTTGGTAGAGCAACGCCCTTTTAAGGCGTGGGTCACAGGTTCGAACCCTGTGCGGCTCACTCTCACTTTGTTTACAACTGCGGCGATTGCAATTGCCGTTTTTACGTCTCCTTCGTCTAGTGGTTAGGACACCGGGTTTTCATCCCGGCAACAGGGGTTCGACTCCCCTAGGAGATGCCTCATAAAGGCCCGTGATATTCACGGGCCTTTTTTTCTGCCCCACTCCGCCGCCCCGAACCTGCAGAATCAGAACAGCATGAAGGAGAACTCCAATACAAGCGCCCAGGGATACATCTTCACATCCTCGGTTGTTTCGTTGAATACTCTGGAATACCTGATGTCCAGGCAGGCCCTGGACTGCAGCTCAACTCCGACGGCGGCGGCAGCGCCGTACAGAAGTTCGGTGTCCTTCAGGCGGGTAGCGGTAGCGCCGTCGTTGTCCTCTATATCTATGTCGTCAAGAATGTACAGGAGCTCCGGTCCGGCCATGATGAACAAGCCGCCGGCCCGGCCAGTCGGTCGCATCTTGAGATAGAGGGGTATTTCCATGAGCTTCCAGGACTCCCTGGCCCAGTTGGTTCCGTCCCCCCACTTGATGGATGAGAGAGTATACAGGAGCTCAGGCTGAACGGCAAGGAAGCTCGAGAATGAGAGTTCGGCGAGAAGGCCGATACTGTAGGACAGGGAGAACTCATTAT
>JBNGED010000035.1:0-11096 GCA_049975605.1 Sediminispirochaetaceae bacterium
AATTACTGTTTGTACACCGGAATGGAAGAATAGGCAATAATATTAATGAACATTTTATTTGACATGCGGTATTCCATGCTGTAGAATGAAACGGTAAAATATTCCACGATGCGGAATATAATGCCAAAATTATTGCTGTGGAGGCACGGTGCAGAAATCGGGAGACAGAATGCCGGATTCCATCACATGTATCCGGAGGGCCGACTGGATAGTAGCGTGGGATGATGAAAGACGTCAGCACTACTATCTGCGGAATGCCGATATGGCATTCAGGGATAACACCATTCTGTTCGTTGGCCCCGCATATACGGGCCGTGCGGACAGGGAGATCGACGGCCGCGGCCGCCTGATCATTCCCGGACTAATCAACATACACTCCCACCTCGGCGGAGGCAGTATCGACAAGGGAGTACTGGACGAAGCCGGGGCGCCGGCGCTCTACGGTCATGCCCTGTACACCCACAGCCCCCTCCTGCGGCCCGATGAGAGATATACCCCGGCGGCGGCGACTGCTGCCCTCTGTGAACTCATGCTGAGCGGCGTGACAACCACGGTGGATATCTCCGGCATCTATCCGCAGTGGCTGGATCTGATGGGAGAGAGCGGAATGAGGGCCGTCCTGGGGCCGGGCTTCCGGCAGGCGCGCTGGGTCAATGTCGGGGACCACCGGGTCGAATACGACTGGGACGAGGAAGCCGGATGGAAGGGGCTCGAACGGGCCCTCGGGATCGCCGAAGAGGCGGCCGCGCATCCGTCCGGAAGACTGAGCGGCCTGATTATTCCGTCTCAGGCGGACACCTGTACGGCAGAGTTGATCCAAACTGCGTTCAAGGAAGCGGAAGAGAGAGATCTGCCCTTTCAGATCCACGCGGCCCAGTCGATGGTGGAATTCTACGAGATCCTGCGGCGTCACGGTGTGTCGCCGGTGCAGTGGCTCGATCAACTGGGGGTATTGAGTGAACGGACCATCCTTGGTCACTGTCTGTATATCGACCAGCACAGCTGGTCGCCTCTGCGCACCGAAGACGACCTGCAGCTGCTCGCCGACCGCGGCGTGACGGTGGCGCACTGTCCGACCGTCTTCGGCCGGACGGGGATGACCATGGAGACCGCCGGAAAGTATATTCGGGAAGGCGTCCGGCTCGGAATCGGCACTGATTCATTCCCCTACAACATGTTCGAAGAACTGAGGCATGCGGCGGTCTACTCCCGCATTGTCAGCGGCAACGTATATGATATCCGTACGGCCGACCTGTTCACCGCCGCCACTGTCGGAGGGGCCGAAGCCCTTGGAAGGGAAGATATCGGCCGGCTTAGGGAAGGAGCAAAGGCGGACTTCGCGGTGATCGATACGGACCATCCGATGATGCGGCCTCTTCATGATCCCCTCAGGAACCTCATCTATGTGGCCGCGGAACGGGCGGTCAGGGATGTGTACATAGACGGGAGGCAGGTGGTCGACAACGGTCAGGTCGTCACCCTCGATTATACGACCGCTCATGCCTCGGAGGACGAGGCGCAGCTCTCCGCTGTCGAGGGTATACCGGAACTCGACCGATTCGGGCGCACGATAGAGGAAATCGCCCCGCGCTGCTTCGAAATAAAGTGATCTATCGCTCAAAAGAGTACGGAAAATATTTGACAGGAAGGGTCATAGTTATTAAAATTTAACTTTGATAAATAACGTTCCACAATGTGGAACGAAGAAGCCCTGCCTGGGCTCGTACGCTTCGATCTGTTTGATTCGGTCTGAGCCGGTAAACAACAAGTATGTAGATGTAAGGGAGGACCCGGTACGGGAATTCCCTTGTATATATTGTATTTATTTTCATAAGGGAGGAAAAGATGAAAAAACTGCTAGTGCTGATGCTGACCCTGGGCATGCTGCTGATTACAGTAAGTGTGTTTGCAGGAGGACAGACAGAACCAGCTGAAGCTGAAGAGAAACCGGTCAGCGAGGTAACTATCGCTCTGCCCGGTGACGTAACGACCTGGAATCCGTATATGCGGAACGAGGTTATCTCCAACTCAATCCAGAGACATGTCTTCGAGACTCTGATCTACTCGGCCAGTGATCTCAGCCCGGAACCCGGTCTGGCACTGTCCTGGAAGGCAAATGACGATGCAAGCGTCTGGACTATCAAGCTGAGGGAAGGGGTAAAATTCCATAACGGCAATCCTTTTACCGCCGAAGACGTGGTCTACTCCTTCGACTTCTGCAAGGCAGACGGTCGCGGCTGGGCGGATTCACTGGGCAACTTCGAGAGCTGGCGGGCAGTTGATGACTACACTGTCGAAGTGAAGACCATCATTCCCGATGTACTGCTTCCGAGTCACCTGCGCAACATCGCCATCATCGATAAGGAAACACTCGAAGGTCAGGACCCCGAATACATCGAGAACAACGTCGTCGGTACCGGCCGGTACAAACTGGTTGAGTACGTCAAGGACGACCGGGTTGTCCTCGAGGTCAATGAAGACTACTGGGGAGAAAAACCTGAGATCGACCGGGTGGTATTCCGGCCCATTCCCCAGGCGGGAACCAGAACCGCCAGTCTGATGGCCGGGGAAGTCGATCTGATCAGCAACGTTCCGGTACGTGATGCCGAGATGCTTGAGAACAGAGACGATGTTGAGGTAGTGACCGAAGGCGGTATCAGCACCATGATGTTCGCAATGGGACAGACAGAGGAAAATCCGAGTCCCAACGCACCCATGCCGATCAAGTCTCCGGACGGTTCCAACCCGATGGCCAAGCGCGATGTGCGCAAGGCGATTATTCACGCAATCAACGAGAAGGAGATCATCGACAAGATCATGGGCGGATATGCCTCACTCGCACCGACACCGGTGCCGGAAGGATTCAACGGATACAATCCGAGCCTGAAGAAGTACGAGTACAATCCCGCCAGGGCGGAACAGCTGCTCGACGCCGCGGGTTATCCCCGGCAGGCCGACGGCTACCGCTTCGAGATCACCCTTGACGCGCCCAACGACCGCTACATCAACGATGCCGCTATCGCCACCGCGGTGGCCGGCTACCTCGAGAAGGTCGGTATCAAGTGCAATCCCAACACGATGTCCCGCTCCGTATTCTGGGGCTACATCCGGATGTACGAAGGGTACAATTCGCACTTCATCATGAGCGCATGGTCGGAACCGAGTGCGGAGAGCGCTCTGATCGCCAAGGACCTTCTCTACAGCGCCTACCTGGACGCTCCCAAGCGCGACGGATGGGGCGGAGTCAACCGCGGCTACTACAGCAATGAGAAGGTTGATGAACTCATCGAGAAGGCCCTCGCTACGGTTGACTACGAAGAGAGGGACAAGATCATGCAGCAGGTCTGGAAGATCGCCTGGGACGACGCGGCACTCTTCACTGTTCACAGTGAAGATGCAATCTATGCCGTCAGCCCCCGGGTCGAGTACGATCCGAGAGTCGACCAGCATGTATTTGCATGGGACCTGAGCCTGGTTGAATAAAGTATCATAGTATCCCGGCCTTCAGACCGGGGGAGTCTTCTCCCCCGGGCGGGCCGGGTTTTTCTTGTGCAGACGTCCACGCGACACGGAGGTAGTTGTGTTCAAATTCCTTGTAAAACGGATCTACCAGATGATCATCGTTCTCCTGGTAGTCTCCTTCATCGTCTTCTTCATGACCAGCGTAATCGGCAACCCGGTGCATACCATGCTCCCCGAGCGTGCTGCCCAGGAGCAGGTGGACCAGGTGGTCAAGATGCTGGGTCTGGACAAGCCGCTGCACGTGCAGTACCTCATCTTTTTGAGGAATGCACTGAAGGGTGATTTCGGCCGGTCCTACACCCATTTCCAGCCGGCCCTCAAACTTATCTTCAGCCGCTTCCCTGCCACGCTGGAGATTGTCGTCGTGGCAATGCTGATGACGATTGTCCTCGGTATATCCCTGGGGGTCTACTCAGGGGCCTACCCGAAAAGACGGACCAGCAAATTTATCATGGGCTGGTCCATTGCGGGGATCTCCCTGCCGTCCTTCTGGGTGGGAATGGTGCTCATTTTCTTCCTCTCCGTGAGACTGGGGTGGTTCCCCGTATCCGGAAGGGGGGATATAGGGTCCCTCTTCGGTATCCGCACCAGCCTGGCAACTCTTGACGGCTGGATGCATATCATTCTTCCGTCCATTACCCTGGCGGGCATCAATATCGCCACCATCATCCGGCTCGTACGGGCGGGTATGCTGGAGACGATGCGGCAGGACTATATAAAATTCGCCAAAGCGAAGGGCGTCAACAGCCGGGACGTACTGTTCAAACATGCCCTGAAGAATATTCTGATCCCGGTGGTGACGATCTTCGGACTGCAGCTGGGAGAACTGATAGCCTTCACGACCATCACCGAAACGATCTACGCATGGCCCGGCATGGGCAAGCTCCTAATTGATGCCATCAACAACCTCGACCGGCCGATTGTGTCAGCCTATCTGCTCTTCGTTGCCGTTCTGTTCGTGGTCATTAACTTTGTCGTCGACATTCTGTATACGCTCATCGATCCGAGAGTCGAGCTCTGATCGGGATTGCAGATACATATATAATGGAGGAAAACTGCTTTGCCAGCCAAACAGTCCAAGATACAGCAGTTCTTGCATTCTGAGTTTTTCCACAATTACAGGAAGTCTCCTACGGCGATTATCTCGTCGCTGATGATCCTGTCCGCTATCCTCATCGCCGTATTCGGTCCCCTGATCACGCCCCAGGACCCCTATGCCCTGGCGGGATTGGAGCTCGCGGACGCCTTCAAGCCGCCGGCGTGGATTGAAGGGGGAGATGCGAACTTCCTGCTAGGCACGGACCAGCAGGGACGGGACATCATGAGCGCTATCGTCTACGGGAGCCGGGTCTCGCTGTACATCGGCTTCGTCGGGGTTTTCTTCGCGGCAATTACCGGGATAGTCGTGGGGCTGGTCGCCGGATATGTCGGAGGCAGACTCGAATCGATTATCATGCGGATCGCCGATATACAGCTCTCTTTTCCGAGCATGCTGATAGCGCTGTTCCTGATGACGACCTTCGGGAGGAGCGTAACCAACGTACTGATTGCCCTGACCCTTATCGGGTGGGTCCGCTACGCGCGGATCGTGCGGGGGGAGACCCTCACGGTGAAGAACAAGGAGTATATCGAGGCGTCGAGGGTGATCGGCTTTTCCAATGTCAGGATCATCTTCAAACAGGTGCTCCCCAATGTACTGACTTCTGTCATCGTACTGTCGACTATCCAGGTCGGTTCTTTCATCCTCATCGAGGCGACCCTGAGTTTTCTCGGACTGGGCGTGCCGATCACCAGACCGACCCTCGGGATGTTGTGCAGCGACGGTTTCGCGGTGCTGTACAGCGGTCTGTGGTGGGTCTCGTTTTTCCCGGGACTGTACATCGTGTTCATCGTGTTCGGAATCAACCTGTTCGGTGATTTCCTGCGGGATGAACTGAATCCAAGGCTGAAGTAGGAACATGCAATGAGTGAACGCGAGAAATTACTGGAGGTCAAGAACCTCAAAACATACTTCTATACCCACAAGGGAGTGGTGAAGGCCGTCGATTCGGTCAATTTCGACCTCGAACGGGGTGAAATTCTTGGTATAGTCGGAGAATCGGGAGGCGGGAAGTCGGTAACCGGTTTCTCGGTGATACGCCTGATCGACGAACCTGGCAGGATTGTCGACGGACAGATCATCTTCAAGGGTACCGATCTCATGCGGAAGTCGGAATCATACATGACGACCATCAGGGGCAAGGAGATCTCGATGGTTTTTCAGGACCCCATGACGTCGCTGAATCCGGTGTACACCATCGGCCGGCAGCTCGAAGAGGTGCTGATACTGCACGAGAACCTCACCCGGGAAGAAAGACGCCGGCGGTGCGTAGAACTCCTGAACAATGTGGGCATACCCAATGCGGAGAGCCGGCTGAACAACTATCCCCATCAGTTCAGCGGCGGTATGCGGCAGCGTGTGATCATCGCCATTGCACTGGCATCCAACCCCGATCTTATCATCGCCGACGAACCGACCACCGCCCTCGATGTGACCATCCAGGCCCAGATCCTGAAGCTCATGAAGCAGCTCTCCCGGGAGACCAACTCGGCGCTGATTCTTATCACCCACGATCTGGCGGTGATATCGGAGCTCACCGACCGTGTCAACGTCATGTACTGCGGGAAGATCGTCGAGACGGGATACACCAAGGAGCTCATTCGCAATCCGGCTCATCCCTACACCCAGGGGCTTCTCAATTCGATTCCCGACATCGATGAGGACAAGAAACGGCTCAGCACCATCCCCGGTATCGTTCCCAATATGTTCGAGCTGCCGGTCGGCTGCAAGTTCGCGGAGCGGTGTCCCTATGCACAGGATATCTGCTGGGAAAAAGAACCTGAGGTGACCGACCTCGGTAATCGCCACGAAGTGTACTGTTTTTTCCCTCTTGTGGATGAGAAGAAGTGAGGCAAGCCATGAACGAACAAAGTACCAATATCATAGAAATACGGAATCTGGTTCAAAACTTCCGTCTGACCAAGGGGCTCCTGGATGAAGTTAAGCTCAGGGGAGGCAAACTGGTCCGGGACAGGGTCGTCGTCAAGGCGGTCAATGACATCTCCTTCGACGTAAAGAGAGGGAGCGTCTGCAGCCTCGTAGGAGAATCCGGCTGCGGCAAGTCGACCACCGCAAGGACTATCATCAAGCTGATCAATCCGAAAAGCGGGACCATTACCTTCGAGGGACAGGACATCACCGAATACAAACGCGAACAGATGCTGCCTGTCAGAAAAGAGATGCAGATGATTTTTCAGGACCCCTATGCATCCCTCAACCCCCGCAGCAGGGTAGTCGATATCATCGCCGAACCGATGGTATTTCACAAGCTCGAAGAGAACATGGCTGCGGCGAAGGAACGGTCGGTGGAGCTTCTTCAGAGGGTCGGCATAAGGCCCGAACAGGTGTCCCGGTATCCGCACCAGTTCAGCGGCGGCCAGCGGCAGCGGATCGGCATCGCCCGCGCGCTGTCGGTCAATCCGAAGTTCATAATCGCCGATGAACCGGTTTCGGCCCTCGATGTTTCGATCCAGGCCCAGATCCTCAACCTGATGATGGATTTGCAGGAGGAGTTCGGATTTTCCTACCTCTTCATCGCCCACAACCTGTCGGTGGTCAAGCACATCAGCGACACCGTCGGCATCATGTACCTCGGCAAGATCGTCGAGATGGGCAGCAAGAAGGATGTCTTCGCGAATCCCAGGCATCCCTACACAGAGGCGCTGCTGAATTCGATCCCGAAAATATCAGGGGACAACCTGGAGAATACAAAGCCCATAAAGGGAGAGATCCCGAGTCCGATCAATCTGCCCAGCGGATGTTTTTTCCATGAGAGGTGTCCCTACGCGATGCCGATCTGTTCGGAGGTCTTCCCGGAGAAAAAGTTCGTCGGCGATGATCACTTTGCCTACTGTCACCTGCTGTAGGACCATAAGAAAACGGCAGTCCGGGACTGGTATCAACCGGCTCCCGGCAGAGGGGCCTTGAAGTGGCCCAGGTCGTCCACCGGCAGCGCGGGGCGGGATGAAGTATTGAACAGCCAGAAGCGCCGCGGCTGGTAGAGAAAGACCCACGGGGCCTCTTCGTGAAGGATCCGATAGGCCTGTTGATAGATTCCAGCCCGCTCGGTGTCGTCCGGGGTGGAAGCGGCGCGGCTTATGAGCCGATTGACTTCATCGCTGCGGTAGCCCTGCCACCAGGTCCCGGCCCTCCGGCTGTCGATTTTTTCATGGAGGACCTTGAAAGAGCTCAGGGGGCTTGAATCGAAGCAGAATATGCCGTGCAGCTCCTTTTCGGCTACCTGCCGGGCATATTCGGCACGGTCCTCGTGAAGATGGACTTCCACACGGAGACCGATATCGCGGTAAGCCCCGGCAAGGAATTCGGCCAGGGCCGGACCCTCGTCGGGAATGGCGGTAGGTGCGTGGATGTGGAGCCGGAAATCCTGGTGCATGGCTGTCCCGGGTTCGACAACCCCGCCGGCTGACGTTCCCGGGCTTCGGACCATACCCGCCTCCTCCAGGAGCCGGCGGGCTCGCTGCGGATCATGGGGGTAGGGGGATATAGAGGGATCATGGGCGAAATGCCGGTTCGAAAAGGGCCCGTTGAGGGGATACGCGAGTCCGTGTACTATTTCACGGACCAGCCGATCCTTGTCGACGGCATAGTTGAGGGCCTGACGGACCTGCGGATTGTCGAGGGGGGGACGGCCGCACTCGATGAGGAAAATGACGCTCAGGCTGGTGTCCCAGCCTGCGGTGGTCAGACCGGCGTGTTCAGCGATGACCGCATCGAGAATGCCGTCGACATCGCCTTTGCGGAGGGCGGCAAGCCGATCTTCCTTCTCCGGTATGGCGGTGAACTCGATCAGGTCGGGCAGACTGCCTGCGGATGAAACGGGGGCGGCGCCGTCAGACGCCTCCCGGCGCAGCTTCAGCCTGACCCTGTCTTCGTCCTGTTCTGCGAGTTCATACGGTCCGGCTCCGGTCCCGTCGGTATATCCGCTCCAGCCCTCCGGAAGGATTGCGAGGTCCGGAAGGAGCTCAGGGAGATAGGCTACGGGATCCGGATTGATGATCCGAACGGTGCTGCGGTCGATGATTTCGAACTCCGCATCGCCGATGTATTCACGGTAGGGAACGGTGTACAGCTGACCGCCGGTGGAGGGGGAGACGGCCCTTCGCAGGCTGTAAACGACATCGGCAGCGGCGGGATTCCTGCCGTTCGGGAATCGGCAGCCGTCCCTCAGGTGGAAATACCAGATCCGGCCGCCGTCTTCAACGTTCCAGCGGTCGCTGAGAAGACCGTAAGGACGTTTGCCGGTGTGAGTGAGAAGTCCCGGGAACAGCAGCCTTCGGATACACAGCACCGCATGGGAGTCGGTACAGAGATGCGGATCTGCCAGCTGTACGTAGGGCAATGCAATTCGATACGGTCCGGTCACGTCGGTACTCCTGCGGGAAATATAGAGCTATTGTAGCAGTAAACACTGCTCGTGTCGAATCCCGTAATGCGGGACATATTCTCATTTTACGGTACAAATGAGCGTGCAAATTCTCCATTTTTTATTTGACTAAGAGTGCACTTCATGATAGAGTATATAAAATGAAATAGCATTCCGCTATGCGGTATATTAAAGTGAAAAAAACACCTACTAACTGGAGGTATAAAGGGTGAAGACGATTCTATCAGGAAACGAAGCATTTGCCCGCGGTGCCTATGAAGCCGGCATACAGGTTGTCACCGGCTACCCGGGTACCCCGAGTTCAGAGATAATCGCTACCATCGGGAAGGAATACAGTGAAGATATTTACTGTGAATGGTCCACGAACGAGAAGGTAGCGATGGATGCCGGCGCAGGTGCCGCGTACTCAGGCAGACGGACGATGGTCACCACCAAGCAGGTGGGGATGAACGTACTGTCGGATTCACTGCTGTACGCAGTCTACACCGGCGCAGAGGCCGGTCTGGTGGTGGTTACCGCCGACGACCCCGGTCTTTTCAGCTCTCAGAACGAGCAGGACAACCGGTGGTATTCCCGGCTGGCAAAGATCCCGACCCTGGAGCCGCAGGACAGCCAGGAAGCGAAGGATTTCGTAGTCAAGGGTATCGAGATTTCGGAAAAATTCGATACTCCGGTACTCATCCGCAGCGTCATGCGGATCTCTCACTCGAAGTCGATTGTCGAGACCGGCGCGCGGCCTGAAGTTCCCAAGGAAGTCGGGAAGTTCCCCAGGGACATTTCCAAGTACAACTGTACCGCCATGTATGCGAAGAAGATGCATGCCAAGGTGGAACAGCGGATACTCGATATCCAGGAATGGTCCAATACATCCGATCTCAACAAGATCGAGTGGAACGAGACCGACATTGGTATTATTACCAGCGGGGTGGTTTACACCTATGTGAAGGAAGTCTTCCCTGAAGCTTCCATTCTGAGGCTCGGAATGATCAATCCGATTCCCGACAAGCTGATCAGGGAATTCGCGTCCAAGGTGGACAAACTGATTGTAGTTGAAGAGCTCGATCCGATTCTGGAAGAACAGATCAAGTCACTTGGAATCGAAGTACATGGGAAAGATATCTTTTCGCCCTGTTACGAACTGCTGCCGGACCGAATGCGTGAGTTCGCTGCCAAGGCAGGCATTCTCGAAGAGCATAATACCGTTGAATCCGAAGTGAAGGAGCTTACTTCCAAGCTGCCGACCCGCTCGCCGGTATTTTGTCCAGGCTGTCCCCACAGATCGAGTTTCTACGTGATGAACCAGCTGAAGGTCCCCGTCGCGGGTGACATCGGCTGTTACAATCTCGGCAGCATGCCTCCCTTCAATGCCCAGCACACCATGGGCGCAATGGGAGCCAGCGTGGGAGTACTGCACGGAATGTCTCTGGCCAAGATCCCTGAGAACAGGGTCTGTACCATTGGAGATTCCACCTTCTTCCACTCCGGAATGCCGCCTTTGGTCAATATGGTCCATAACGGAAGCCGCGGAGTCGTGGTGATAATGGACAACAGCACCACCGCGATGACGGGCCACCAGGACCATCCCGGAATGGAATGGCAGGTCACCAAGGAACGGCCGGCGCGGAAGATCGAGATCGAGCCGCTGGTACGTGCAATGGGTGTCGAGAAGGTAAAGACCGTCAATGCCTTCAACGTCAAAGAGGTCAAGCGGGGTTTCGAAGAATGTCTCGAATACGACGGCCCCTCGGTGCTCATTACCAAGGGCGAATGTATCTTCGTTTCGAGGAAGCCGAAGCCCGCTTTTACCGTCAATCCCGACAAGTGTATTGCATGTCACACCTGTTTCAGGGTCGGATGTCCAGCTGTAGTACTCTCAGATCTGAAGTACGAGAAGACCGGTAAATTCAAATCGAGCATCGATCCGACACTCTGCAATGGATGCAGCGTGTGTTCCCAGGTATGTCCCGTAGGGGCGATTGAACCACCAGAGGCCGGAAAGGAGAGTTTGGCAGAATGAAAGATGTAAATTTTCTCGTAGTAGGAGTAGGCGGTCAGGGCACGGTCCTGGCT
>JBNGED010000036.1:0-11039 GCA_049975605.1 Sediminispirochaetaceae bacterium
CCGTTTAGACAGCTCTTCAGATCGATGGGTATCACGGTGCAAGTACCCGGGGCCTTCCGCACGGGTCCTCAGTCTGGTAAAACTTCTCGCCTTACTGGCCGCGGCGTTGTTTCTCCTACCGAACTGCCGCCTGCGCATGGAAGGATATGAGGAGGACTTCATCGAGACGACAGTACCCGCTGAACCGAATTCCGTTCTTCCTTCCGGGACATTCCCGGAAATACATTTTCGCACCGAATTGGATCCGGCGGCGGCGGAAGCGCTCTTTTCGCTATCCTGCTGCTCCGGTACAGTGAGCGGCTCCTGCACGTGGAGTAATCAGCGGCTGATCTTCAACCCCGATTCCCCCCTGTCGCCGGGAGTGAAGTACAGGATGAATTTTACCGGCATGGTGCCGGACCGGCAGGGGAGGCGCTATCCGGTTGTCTTCTCGCTACCATTCTATTATGCTGCCGTTTCCCCGACCGCTGCAGTTTTCCGGGAGGAGTCTCCTCCTTCAGGTTCCCGGCTCGACAGCCCTGATGCCTCCATCCGGATCGAGTTCAGCTCGCCCGCCGACCCGGCGGAAGTGGAGGAAGCGGTCCGGATCGACCCGAATGTATCACTTCACTGCGAGTGGGATGCCGGCAACAGGAGCTGTATCATCACTCCTTCCGATGCCTGGGAGAACAAGCGCCTGTACACTCTCTATTCCGACGACGGGACCATCCCCATCCTCTACTACCGCAGCGAGTATGAAGAACCTCCGCCTCCCATGGGAACCCCCTCCACGGTGAAAATGGACCTGTCAGGGGGCTTCCCGCCTTCCGGAAAGGAATTCGGCGTAATCGCCTCCGATGAGACCTTTCAACTCAGTTTCAACCGGCCCATTGTGCGGGATGAGTTTGAAGACGCCTGCAGCCTGGAACCATACTGCAGCCTGTCCTGGTATTGGAAGGACGACCAGACGGCAGTCTGTATTCCCGACCGGGGTTTTACACCCGGCACCGAGTACGAATGCCGGGTCGACCCTGACGCAGCTTCCCTTCCGCCGGATCTGCTCTTTGTCACCGTTCCATCCATTCCTCAGGTCATGCGGGTGGAGGGACACAGCGGCGACTGTTTCCCGGAGGACCTGGCTCCTCTGCCGGAGGAAAGTATCCTCATTACGCCGGCAGGTACGAACGGAACCTACTCGTTCAGCTTCATCTACCCGGAACCGATAGAAGATCCGCAGCACCGGTACAAGGCGCAGTGCAGGTGCCGTCTCAGCCCGCTTTTTCCCCCGGATATTGCTTCGCCGGAGATAGTCAGCTTCACCTGGACGGATAACTCCTGTCTGATGGTCCACTTCCAGCACATCGGTCTGCTGCACGGCGATCGGACCTGCTACTACAGATTGAGTCTTCCCGACGGGACCGGCGACCGGAATATTACGCTGAGGTATGAACCGTGAGCTCATACCCAATACAAAGGAGAACGGGATTACTTTTATCCTGCCTGATCCTGCTCGCGATGGCCGGCTGCGTTCCCTACCTGGCCTTCCTGGAGGCAGTCCCGCAGGTGGTATCGTGCCGCGTAATCGATCCGGATACTGGAGTCGCGCCGGATGGAGGTATGCCGGACGGAAGTATGCCGGACGGAAGTATGCCGGACCGCCTTCTCTCCTCCGGACAGAGGATCGAGGTCCGTTTTTCTGTACCGATGGACCGTGAAACGGTGGAACGGGTCCTTTTTTTCTCGGATGAAGAAAAGAGCATCGGCGGCGACTGCCGCTGGAATGATGAGCGCACCCTTCTGTTTGCACCTGACGAGACCAGAAGCCCGTCGACCTACACTCTGTACATCGGAGCAGCTGCAAGATCGAAGCTGGGAATACCGCTGAGATCCCCCTATACCAGGACCTTTCCGACAACCGAGGATCGTACTCCTCCACGGGTCCTTGAATGTAGCCAGACCTCCGCAGATCCTCTCTCCGGAGGAGTCCCGCTCGAGTTCTCTCTCCGGTTCTCTGAAGCAATCGACCGGGGGAGTTTCTACGGCGCATTTTCGCTTTTTCCTGAGATAGACGGTAACTTCGAGTGGGAGGAGGAGGGAAGCAGGCTTCACTTCACTTCCTCTGATACAGTCGCCGGACCTGTGGACTACAGCCTCCACCTCTCCAGGGGATGCTGCGATATAGCCGGCAACCACCTGGAAGAGGAGTTCAGCGTCACCCTCAACGCCGGTGAAGAGGATGAGATCGAGGTCCAGGCCTTTGAATTTTTATCCCCAAGGGGAAACCGTTCCGTTATACCGGACCCGCTCAACGCCACTTCATTCGACCGTGATGAGAGTATAGTGATAGTCTTCAATGGACCGGCCGCTTTCCCGCTGCCCGAAGGCATTTTCAATATTCAGCCGGACCCCGGCACAGGGGTGGAACCGGGAACCAGCCCGGAACGCATAGTCATCAGCTTCGATGTAGCGCCGGTCTGGCAGCAGGAGTTCTGTCTTACCATCGCCGGTCGGCGGTATTTCCTGAAGTGCGACGGCGGGTATTCCGAGCCGGTCCGCCTAACCGGAATAGCCTTCTGCAACCACATGGAAGCGGAGCCGCCGGTGTTCGAAGCACTGGAACCGAACAGCTGTATCGACATGGTCAGCAGCAGCCGCGCATGCCTTCAGCTCACCCTCAGTCACAGTGATCACTCGTCGGTTTCCGCTCTCGATCTCATGGACGCCCTCGATATCTGGTGCACCAACGGGAGCGCGTATCTGCAGCCGATCAGTATCGAGACCTCTGAATCAGGAACCACCGCTGTGTTCTATCATTTCAGCATCGAACGCTACAGTCCGGCCGGCCTGTTGAAAATCCTCATCAGTGATGCGCTTCATGATTCTCTGGGCAACACACCCGAACACGATATCGAGGTCAGCTTTAATATATGAAACAACTGTATCTCGGCATTCTTCTCTGCTCGGCTTTTTCCCTTCCGAACCTCATCGTACATGAATACCCTGAACGTCACAGCGGGTGGTATGCTGTTGAGCTGCCTGTTCCCGGCATGGAAGCGTCTGACCTCTTTTCCGGTGTATCAAAAATGGTAGGCCAATCCCTTCTGAATATAGACGAAGTCGAACGGGTCTACTGTGAAGCCGGTGACGGGACCGCTCTCTGGCTGGTGCAGTACCCTGCAGGCACCGATCAGGTCTTCATTCACTGCGAAATCACCCGTGTACTGCACCAATACAGGGATGCTCTTCCATACCAGTCCGGCACGCCCCGTCTGTCCAAACTTCCCGATGAACAACCGGTTCTCTTTGCATATCTGTCTTTCAACCTGGATGACGTTAACACTCTGCGCCTGGACTGCCGGGAACTGGAGGAACGGATTCTGCAGCTGCCCGGTATCAGGGAAGTTGAGTTTCTCGGAGTTCCGCGGAGAGAGATCGAGGTATTGATGCGTCCTCTATCCCTGGAAGCGCTCCGGCTTCATCCGATGCGTCTGGTACATCTCATTGAAGGCTTTCTGTTCCAATTCAGTCTGGGGGTGTGGTCCTCCGCCGCACGCCGCACCGACATCCAGGCGTCGGCATCCATCGATTCCCTCGAGATGCTTGCGGATCTTCCGATAGCCCTTGAAGAGTCCCCGCCGGCGAGGTTTTGTCCTCTATCAGAAATCGCCTGCATACAGTGGGCCCGGCCGCTATACACCCGGCATGTGCTCCAGAATAACCGGGAAGGTGTCCTCCTCCGGATAAGTTATGATTCCCGAAGTCCTCTGTACCGGCAGATTCTCTGCAGGTATTCTGTCAGACAGTTGCTCGAAACTCTGCCCGAAGAGAAGAACGAAATCTCCGCCTGCCGTATAATATCGGCCCCTTCGCGGCGGTTCTCCGTTCCGCTTGCGCTTCTGTGCTCGGTCTTTCTGAGCGGACTGCTTCTCACCTTTCCGGAGCGATCTCCCCTCTACAGCGCGGCTGCCGCGGGATGTACTCTGACGATCCACAGCATCGGGAGGATACCCCTCACACCGGTCCCCGTTGCCGGGCTCGCATCCGGCATGCTTCTCGTCTCACTTCTGCCTTCCGCAGTAAAGGGCCGCGCGGAGGCTCAATTTCGGAACCGGATTCTGACAGGAATCCTGCTCATTTTCTTCACTCCCGTGCTCCTCCTGCCCGTCATCATTATCCAGGGCAGCTCAGGATTACCGGGCGTCTTGCTGCGGGATATGCTGACTTACCCTTTTTCATGGCTGCGTGAGGCCGGGACGACCCTGATGTTCGGCATCGTCATCGAGGGCCTCTCCGACCGTCTGGATGGAGGTCTTCCATATAGCGCGCTCCCGGCGGCTCGCAATGAATCTCGGGACACCGAAGCGCGAATCATTATGCCCCTGTACGCAGCCGCGGGCGTGGCGCTGTCTGTTATCATTCTCAACCTGAATGCTGCGGGAAGTCCCGTCCATGTGTACGCCGCGGTCCCTCCTGAAGCTCCTATCGGACTGGAAGGCGGCCGGCCCCTGCCGGGAGATCCGGTAAGCCTGGACTATCCCGGCGGACCGCCTGACATTTCCCGCATGCCCCTCCAGTCTCTTCTCTGCCGGATCTATCCGCAGGCCAGGTACTATTACGGCGAAGCTCCGGCGGCTGCCGCATATCCGGATACCGGAACGGGGTATATTTCCCTGCCCCTGCAGTACAACCCGGATGAGCTGCACGTCTTCCTGGAAGAAGTACTGATTCCACTGCAGCACCACGCTTTGAAAAACGACTACCGGGTAACCATGAAAAGGGAGACAGCGGGGACCTTTCGGCTGAGCAGGCGTGAATTGTTTGAGCAGCTGTCCTTCGCTTCCGAGGGCGTCCCCGCAGGCACTCTGCACCACAGCGCAGACGGCGAATACTACCCGGTACGGGTCAGATATGATATACCGGGAGGAATATCCGTGCTTCCAGCGCTGCCTGTTTTTTCATCAGACGGGAGCTCGCGGCCCCTGGAAGAGTATGCGCTTCTCACCTGCAGAAAAAAGAGAACAGCGTATTGCTGCATCATGCCGTGAGGGATATCGGGAATCGGGTATTGCTTCTGCCTGTCCTGTTTGCGACAGCTCTCGGCTTAATTGCCGCCATGAGCATGGAATTCACCCTCTATCCCAGGCAGGGACAGCACCAGGTTGTGGTCAGGACCTCCTATCCCGACGTCGAGGCCGCACAGGTCGACCAGCTTGTTACCCGTAAACTGAGCGATGCGCTGCAGCTGCTCGATGAGGTCGAGCAGCTATACTCCGTCAGCACCAGGGGCAGCAGTAGTATCTATATAAGACTCGCTCCGGGAACCTCCATCCATTCATTCCGTCAGATGGCATACCACAGGATCGATGAGCTGAAGCACCTTTTGCCCCCGGATATCCAGACTCCCTCACTGCACTGCGGTTCTGCTGATTCAACAGCTGTATTCTCCGCGGCTTTTCCTGTCGACGCTCTGGAAGATTCGGAAAAATTCAGCCGGCTGGCTGAAGGACTGGAAGGAGTCGACCAGGTCATAGCTCCTTTCCGTACTTCCAGCATAATCCATGCGGAACTGTACCGGGACCAGGCACTTGCTGCGGGGATCAATCCGTCAACGATACGTCTCCTCCTCCAGGACCGATTTCGCCGATACCAGATTGGACTCGGATCGAATCCGGCCGGAGATACCCTCACGCCCTCGCCGGCGCTTCTATCCGACAACATCCCGCTGCCGGCTGAGATGCATTCTCTGCTTCATTTTTCCCCGGGGGAAAAGAGGAATTCCAGGATCGAGCGGGTAGATGGCATACCGCAGCAGGTGGTGACCATCTTCGCCGATCCCGGGAAAAACATCATCGGACTCTGTGCGAGGCTTGAGCAATACGCGGGATCATTTCCATCCGCCAGAATCATGTTCAACCGCGGACGGTATCTTTCCAATGTGCTTTCAGCCACCTTCATAGCGGTGGCGCTGGGAGTCGCGGCTGTCATACTCTGTCTCTCTCTGCAGACAGGAGGCTTCACCGCGGCCATGTTCGCCCTCCTAGGCGGTCTGCCGTTGTCCCTGGGAACATCGCTGGTCGTGCTGAAGGCGTGCGGCCTTGGACTTCACATGATGAGCCTCGCCGGAATTGCGGCTGCGAGCGGTCTGTTGATCGATACGGCGGTTGTCTTTTTCGAGCATTGCAATTCCGACCCTTCCCGACAGGTGCTTCACGGCGCCGCCCGCCCCATTTCCGTCGCAACCGCCACTACTCTCGTTGTCTGCATTCCGGTCCTCCTGCTCCCATACGGCATCCGGAGAGAGTTTATCGGCTTCACGGCGGTATTCATCAGCGCGCTTGGAACAGGATGGATCTGGACGCTCGCGGCGCTTCCGCGCCTGCTTTCAGACCTGCCCTTCAATATTCTCTGGCAATACCGTCATCACACACGTTATCGTAGGGTACTTCAGCTCACTTCTCCCCTCAGGCAGCATCCGCTGTGCGGCTGCATTCTGCTTGCCCTTTTCCAGCTGGGCTGCATTCCGATTTTTCGGGCCGTTGAGTTTTCCCCCTACCCTGAAGTACAGACAGGAAGTCTGAATGTGCGTTTCGAGTTTCCTTCCATGTACACTGCCAGCTCCATCGATGATCTCCTTTTCCCGCTCTGCGCCCATCTGCGCTCGATACCCGGCGTGGAGGGTACGGCTGCATCCTGTTCCTCCGGAAGCGCAGCGGTGAGGATATGTATCGGTGATACCGGAATCGTAGACGGGATAGAACGGCTGGTTCGGTCCTATTCTGAGCATGAGGCTGTCTCGGTATTGTTCGAGAGCTGCTCCCGCAGATCTGAAGGAATACAGATTCTTCTCTACGGCAGGGATTCTGAACGGCTCCACTCGCTCATCCTCGATGCTGGCCGGAAGATATCCGCCGGGCTGAACACAGCCGGGATATACTTCCGGTTCAAAGCCCCTGCGCCGTTTTATCGGATCGTCTTCCAATCGGAGCTTTGCGCCCTTTATGGAGTCGACCCCGCTGCCGCCGCCGGTCAGATGCGGATTCTCCTCTCAGGATCGCCTTCGGCCAAATACCAGGATGATCGTGAAAAGGACGTAGTGCTGGTCGATGCAGACAGGGACCCCCTGTTCAGCTCATATTTCAACAACTACCTGTTTGGATCCCAAGGAAAGATCTGCCGACTCGCGAACTTCGCCTTCCTGCGCAAGGATACCCGCTTCGAGACACTGGAGCGGCGCCGCGGGGCCCTGTTCACCGGTATGACTGTTGTACCGGAAGCCGGTAGCAGCCTAACGGAACTCTGGAAGGAGCTGCGGTACATCCTGCAGACGGAGGACCTGCCTCCCGGGTATCACTTCGAAGTCGGCCCGGGCATACGGGAACTTCAGATAGAAAAGACTGTCATAGTCTGCGCGATTGTTCTCGCCGCCCTGCTGGTTTTCCTCATTCTGTACAGTTACTACAGGAACACAAGGTATACCCTGTTCGCGGTCTTCCATATTCCGCCGGCCATCGCATTCTCGCTCTACGCACTGCGGATTACCGGAACGCCGGTCTCAATCCCCGTGCTTACGGCAGTACTCGTAACGGTCGGAGTGAGCATCAACAACATCGTCATACTGCTTCCGCCGCCGAGGGTTGATCCCGTTCCCGATCTCCTCCTTCATCTGAGTTGGAAAATGAGTTCTATTCAAACATCCACGATCACCACTGTAGCAGGTATCACCCCGCTTCTCTTCGGCGGGATTTCAAACTCAGGCCTTCCCATCGGCTTCTCCATCGTGATCGCGGCTGGAGCAGTCGGATCATACCTCACCCTGCCGATTACCTGTGCTGTCGGAGAAAGGTTGCTTCAATCGACCGGACGGCCTTCCATGTATTGAATTAGTATATATCATGATATATACTATAGCAGAGGTGAATAGATGAAGACTGCAAAGATTTTTAAGAACGGACGTTCGCAGGCTGTCCGTCTTCCAAAAGAATTTCAGTTCGCGGGTGACGAAGTTATTATACAGAAACACGGCGATGCCGTCATTCTGATACCCCGCGAGAAAGCCTGGGAAGTCTTCATGGAAGGAATCAATGAGTTCACGGATGATTTTTTTAATGAAGGCAGGGGCCAGGGTGAACAACAGGAGAGGGAACCGATTTAATGTATTTGATTGATACGAATATGTGCATCTATGCAATTAAACGGAAACCTGAGAAAGTGTTTGATGCAATAAAGAAAAAGTCGAAGGATGGACTTTTCGTTTCTTCCCTGACAGTAGCTGAACTGGAATTCGGAGTTCAAAACAGCGAACGGAAAGCGAAGAATCGGCTTGCTCTGTTAAAGTTTCTCTCACTTTTTAATATCTTGAATTTTGCCGAATCCGACGCTATCGAATTCGGCAGGATTAAAGTACAATTGAGAAGGAAGGGAAGCGTTGTCGGTACCGTTGATATGCTGTTAGCGGCCCAGGCAATTAGTAAAGAGATGATTTTCGTTACCAACAATGTTAAAGAGTTCAACAGAATCGAAGGATTGAGAATAGAGGATTGGAGTAAACAGTGAAATGAACATTCACGGGAAAACGGCCCTCGTAACCGGGGCGGCCCACCGTCTCGGCGCCGCGGCGGCGGAAGCTCTTGCCGCAGGAGGATGCGGCATTGTACTCCACTACCACTCATCCGAGCACGAAGCCATGCAGACCGCCCGGAGAATCGAAGCGGCGGGGGCCGAACTCTACATGGTGCAGCAGGACCTCGAGCAGCCCGAGTCGGCGGAGGAACTGACGGAAAAGGTCCTCGACCTCGGTGTCTCCCCGGATATTCTCGTCAACTCGGCCGGCAGCTATCCGAGGGCTGATTTTGCCCGAATGCAGTGGGGTGATCTCGAATCGGCTCTGAAACTGAACTCATTCGCCCCCTTCGCCCTGTCGCGGGCATTTTCCCGTCTTCCACGGGCCTCCTGCATCGTTAATATCCTCGATGCCAGGATGGTCGATTACGATCAGCACCACCTTGCCTATCACCTCAGCAAACGGCTTCTCCACGACCTTACCCGCGTCCTGAGCTGCGAACTTGCCCCCGACATCCGCGTGAATGGAATCGCACCGGGAATCATCCTTCCGGACCGTCCCGATGATCCCGTTCTTATCGAGAAATACCGACAGGCTACGCTTCTGAAGCGCATCGGCACGCCCGAGGAATATGTTCAGGCCCTCCTTTTTCTCATCACCAACGAATTCGTCACCGGTCAGGTAATTTTCGTTGACGGCGGCAGACATCTCCGCGGCAGGTTCTACGGCAGCTGAATTCACATCGAAAGGATGGCCTCGATCCGTTCCTTCCCCCTTTGATTGGATTGACTCATCTGTTCGCTGAGAAGCTTACGCACCCCCGGCACCTCTCTCAGCTGCCTGAGGATGAGGGACGCGTGCAGACTGCATCGGTTCTCCGGCCACTCGAGAAACCCCACCATGGGGAGCAGGATACCGGCCGGAGCCCCCTCGATGACGAATCCCGCCAGCTCTTCCATCTCCGCCGCGGTCAGAGGCAACAGGTCCGCGTCATCGGGCGCCCCGTATAACAGGGCCAGCTGCCTTCGGGCTTCGAGGGCCTGTTTGCTGTGCGGCCCGGTCTGAATGCAGACCGTCAGGGCCTCTTCACATAGAGCTCTGTACCGGCTTCCCATTCCGTTCGCAGCCTTCCAGAGAAAAGAGTAGTAGATCTGGGTGCCGCGATAGGGGGCGCCTGCCTCCTGATATTCAGCCAGCTCCTCCGGTCCGGCATCCTTATCGTTGAGCCTGCAAAGTACATTCAGGTATCTCGAAAAACGGTGGCTTTTGCCCTCATCCAGCTCCTTCAGAATTGACAGAAGTGCATTCCAGCTGCCGCCTTGCACCAGTTTGACTATTTCTTCCGCCCTGAGGATCTCCGCGGGGCTCCTTTCATCCCTCATTCTGCCGCCCGGTCCCGCCGCCTCCGATGCAGAATCCGCCGCCGATTCTATCTCCGCCTCCAAGCCTTCGATGATCAGGAACTCCGCCAGGGTTAATTCGGTATACTCCGGCAGTACCGCCCTCCGACACAGTTCCGCCCACAGAGCGGCGTTGCCCCCCGAATAGGGTGCCTCCGACAACCGGAACAGGAGTATCTCCGCCGCCCTATCATCCATCCTCTGTTCAATGAGTGAATGGACAAGCATCAGGGTACCGGCATCACCAAGCATCTCTCTGTCATCTTCCCACAGTTCAAGAAGCAGCCCGGCTGCCTCATCATCATGCAGGTCCATGGCTGTAAAGATCCTCGCCTTCAGCAGCTTTTCCTTCCCGTTAAGTGTGCTTTGGGCTTCAGCGCCTCCGCGGCAAGCTTCTTCCGACGCTCCAATCGACTCTATTACACCGAGGTTCTCGAGGGCCGAGGCGTACTCACCATCTAAAAAATTCAAGTAAGCCGTCAGGTAATATCCGAGGCGATAACAGGACAGGAGCTCCTCATCAGATCCCTCCTTCCAATCATCCGCGACAGCTTCCAGGTAAAGCCGTGCTTCGTCGAGCCGGCCGGCTTCAAGGTCTTCGCGGGCGAGGTAGACCATGGGACAGACTTCCTGAGGCATCTCAAGATGTCTGCGAAGCAGCCCCAGGTGACGCTCCCGCGGATCAGCGATGTCGAGCAGATCTACACAGCCCCGTTCCTCTTCAGAGCGTCGACTCCCGGCACCCGTTCCGCCGCAGGAAATCACTCCAAATACCGATAGAAATCCGAGAACCAGGAGGAGGGCGGCGGGTACCTGAACTCCGCCCTCCTTCCAACTGTGTTTCCGTACATCTATTTCCATTTTTTCACCCCCTCTGAAGATTAATCAGGGGCCAGTGCTAACGTTTGATTGCGGACATTCAAGAAAAAATTGTTGTAGACGAATAATGTAGACGAATAATGACGGAGGGCCCTGCATGTAGTATTTACTACCCCAAAGATTATGGTTGATGGTTCAGCGGCAAAAAAAGGCACTGCTGCACAGTCTACTGCAGGGCAAACTTGGGCAGCGGATACCAGTTCTCCCCGAAGGGCGTCTCG
>JBNGED010000037.1:0-7784 GCA_049975605.1 Sediminispirochaetaceae bacterium
TATCTCGGCAGTAATAGGTATCCACGGTCTCGATGTCCTGGATGTTCTTCTCCACCGATTGGTTCACCAGCTCCTCAACCCGCTGTTCGTAACCGCCGGAGCTGCTGCTCTCGGTCTCGATCAGCATATCGCTCGATATCTGAACCGATATCCTCGTCGCCAGATCCGCTCTGGCGCGCGACTCGGCAACCGGCCGATCTTCAGCAGGATTCCCGCTGTCCGCCGAGCCTACCCCGACATAGTACCCCTCCGCTTCGGGAGAACTCATCCACTCCGGCTGGGGCGGACATTCGGCGCTGGTCGCGCAGGAGGAAAGAATGAGCAGCATCAGCCCTGTAGAGGCGGGCAGAATGAGCCGGACAAGTCTTTTACACTGCAGATCGGATTTTTCCATCATCATGTGTATCTCCTCTGTTTTCTTACTTCTTCGGAGCCACCGCCAGTGTATAGTAGGTATTTCCATCAGCTGAAATCCAGCGGTCCAGTATATAGAAACCTTTTATTCTCACATTCACGCTCTCGATACTCTGCTGCCGGTAGGTCGAACCAGCCCCGCCGACTTCGATGTCGTCCCGTTTCTTCTCTATTCCGACATTGAACTGACGGGCCATGTTGGCCAGGGTCTGTTCATCCGATTCAAGCAGGGAATCGGCAAAGAACATCTGCCGCTGGGAAACCCCGACGGCAGTAATAAAGCCGGGATACTGCGGCATCTGAACGAACCACTGCGGGATCCCGTTGGCACTCTCACGGCCGACTTGGAACCTGGGAAGACGTTCGCCGGTGAGAACTCCCTTCAAATAGGTGCCGCGGTTGTCTTCATAGTATTCAAGGACCCGAATTTTCCCCTGCAGAGCGTCGATAAGCTCCTGATTGTAGTCGACCTCGACCTGTTCTCTGGCCCCCTCGAAACGGGTTGTACTCACGGTGAGGGCCTTTGACCTCACAACCGCCTCCCGATACAGGGCCGCCTGCCTGGCCAGAAGTCTAAGACCGAAGTCATACTCATCTTCACGGTCGTACAGACGGGTGACCGCCGCGAAAAAGACCGGTTGACCGTCAACAGGCACGGTATGAAGAAGTCTGCTGTACTGCGGGTCTCTGAAATCGATGGCTCCGGCGACTTCCTGTTTCTCGGGCCGTTCGGATGTCTGCTCCGGAACTTTCAGCCCCTGGTCCTGTGCAACGGCACTCCCTTCAGTGCCGGCGGGAACGGACGCACACGATACAGATAAAATAAGAATAAATACTGATGCTGCAATCATCTGAATAGAACAGTGGTACTTCATGCCGAAATTATTCTCCCTGCCTGGTTTGTGCAATAGTATAAAAAAAAATACTGAAAAAAGATACCCATTTCTCACTTTACCTATGACAGGGCGCCATAAAAAAAGGGGCTGCCCATAAGCCCGGGCAACCCCTTTTGCATAATTCTGAATAACACCTACTGATTCAAAGAGATAAAGATGAACCAGCCGAAAACCCTTCCGGGTTCCTTCGTCCTAATCGGTGACAGGTTCCGATTTGGTAGGATTGGTCTCCGTCTCGAACTTGAGCCGTTCCAGCGCCTGGGCCGCTTTGAACTCGGCATATTCGGCGCTTTCGCTCCGTTCGAATTCTTTGGCAACGTCTTCGAATGCTTCGAGGAAGTTACCCTTGCTGTACTTCATGAGTACCCATACGCCGCCGTCTTCCATCGGATTACGCTGCTCGGTAATGGCGCCGCTCAACATCGTGTCCGTTACCTGCCGTGTTATGGATTCGACGAACTCGATGGTCTGCATATCATCGGCGGTTCCGGCTTCCTGCATGTAGGAAGTTACAGCGCTCTGTATCTGGGTTTCGATCTGGTTGGCAATATCGGCCCGTGCATTGGTCTCAGCTACCTTGATGGAGAGAGGGAGAGTGGACTGCTTTGCATATCCTACCCCGTAGATGGCATCGCCGCTCTGGGGGGGATTGACTACGTAGTCCGGATAGTTGGCAGTATCTATCTTCTGTTCTGCTTTCGCCTCGGGTTCTGCACCTCCAGCACAGGAAAAAATAAAAGCGACTGTGATCAGGATTGTGATCAGGACAAGACCCTTTTTCATTATTCAACTCCTATTCGTAGGTTTTCTCTTTCAAGAGTAACGCTAAAGCCTGGTGTTTTCAACCATTTCGATGTTTTTTTTCACATTTAGACTTTGACAGCCGGGAGGCTGCCATGTATATTGTAACTATGTCCAGGACAAAAACTTATTACTATCTTATCGATAATCTCAATCAGGAAAAATCAGTCGTCATGAAGCGGGCTCTGCAGACCGTCTCATCGATTGAAAGCATAACGCTCCGTCCCGATGAGGGACTGCTCGAAGTCATCGCGACCAGGGACGTGGAAGACTCCGTCAAGATCGCCTGTGATATCGCGGAGACGACATTCAGGGTGCGGGTAAAGAGAAGAAATCTCACCCGGTAACGGTACTTTCGGTCCCGCCGGGTATTCCCTGCCCTATTTTTTTTGCGGCTCCACACACGATACTGTCCATGCATTTTCTTCACATCCTGCTATGAGCCATTGAAGAGTTTCATCCCTTACCACGATCCACAGCGTGCCCTTGTATTCTTTCAGCATGCGTTCGAGGACCGACCGGTGTCCTCCGCCTTCCGCCTCCAGCGGTCCGATCTCGTCAATGCAGAGAATGTCTGCATCTGCCGCTTCCTCCACTGCCGACACCGCGTACTCCAGCCCTGCCTTCAGCATCAGGAATCGTCCGATCCTCCAGCTGCCGGAGGATGAGGCTTGATTGTATTCATCCAGTGACCGAACGAGCGGCACCATTTCACCTGTGCGAACATTCAGGACATCGTATCCGGCTTTTTTCCCATTCCGGTAGAGCGGCGCCGCGATAATTCCTCCGACGGAATGGTTCTCCCCTCTCCCGTCGCGGACCATCCTCCGCAGAACGCTCGTCTTACCGCCGTCGACAGGCCCGGTTATAAGTACGCAGTTACGCATTGTTGAATTTTCCCCGCTTTCACTTTACACTTCCGGCAGTATGAAGTATGCCGCATCTTTCATCGGTTGGTCAAATACCGGTAAAACAAGCCTGATCGAGGCAATTATCTCCTCTTTCATCGAAAGAGGCTGCAGGGTCTCGGCCCTTAAGCAGAGCCACGTTGAGCCGGACTTCGACACGCCCTCGAAGGACACGGACCGCTTCTTCCGCAGCGGCGCTGCCAAGGTGGGATACTTTTCGCCGGGTGAAGGGTTCCTGCGTTTCCATGAGACGCCGGCCCCGGAGGAGACCGCTGCATACTTCGAGGACTGCGACGTGCTTCTGTGCGAAGGCTTTCACTACCCCGGGCACCCCCTGTTCGAGGTCGTCGGAGCTTATTCGGCGGAGAGGGGACTGAAGTGCGACCCCGCCTCACTATCGGCGTATATTTTCACCGGCGGAGAACCGGCGGATTTTCATCCTCCTGCGGAACTCCCGGTCTTTGACGCCGGCGACCCGCAGACTATTATCAACTATCTGGAGGATTTATGGAAAAAAAAGTAACCATCAAGGTCAACGGAAAGAAGCTCGCTATCAACAAGTTCGTCCACGATGTAACGGCAAATATCGTTACCGGACTCGTGGAGCCTCTGCACGATGTCGAAGCGAACGGAAAAATTGAGATCACCGTCGAACCGATTCAGCCCCGATCTCACGGCAGCACGGCTGTATAGCCGGGGGCGGCGCTTCCACGCTTTATGAGTCTATCGGCTGTTCGATGAAGTCCTGCAGCGCCTCATACCCTTTAAGAGAATCGTCCCGGGATATTACTACCGTAAGCTCGGTCATCGTAGAAATGATTTCGTAGACGTTGATGTTTTCCCATGCCAGCTTCCGGAGGGTCTGGAAGATAATCCCGGGAGTGTGCATGAAATCTCCGGAGAAGATAAGTGTCAGAGAAACCAGACCGTTGCGGAAATCGATCTTCTGTTCCTCCGAGAGGAACTGTTCGACCTGTTCACGGTACTTATCGCTGACCGCGATGCTGATCTCCTCGGTCCCTATGGTGATATTGAGAAAATCTCCCCGCCCGATGTGGACGATTTCGTAGAGGACCTTCAGCCGTTCCAGCAAGCCTTCGGTCTTGCGCACGTTGAAGTCGCATATATTAGTCTTCATTACGATCTCGCAGGAGAGCTTGCCCCTGCTGAAGTGGGCGTTATGCTTCCGTACTTCCTCGGCATACCGCCGGAGGGCCATCACGATCGCCGAATCCTTGACAGTCTTACTGAGGGCGTGTTCTATCTCCGGCTTGAACTCTTCCGCCAGATTACCGTAGCTGAGGATACCTCTCTCGAAAGCTTCCATCAGGAAGGGTTTCTGATTCAGTAATTTTTTTACCATACTACTTACAGATTCCATCTAATTCCCCGTTCATTCAATTTTTCTTCAGTACCTATTTACAAAAAAACATGATGTTATTATAATTACGCATTGTTACTATATGGACATTATAGCACATATGCGTTAGAATGTACATATGATCACGGATTCAAAAGGAGAATATTATGGATAGACCTTTTCGAGGAGTATACACGGCGATTATAACTCCCTTTACCAGGAGCGGGAATGTCGACGAACAAGCCCTCCAGCGGATTATCGAGTTCCAGATCGAGAGCGGAATTGACGGACTGGTTCCCTGCGGAACCACCGGAGAAAGCCCCACCCTTTCGCATAACGAGCATGACCGGGTGATCGAACTGACGGTGGAGTATGCCAACGGACGGGTCCCGGTAATGGCCGGCACGGGCAGTAACGCCACCAGCGAGGCGATCAGGCTCTCGAAGCACGCCCAGGATGCAGGGGTACATTCACTGCTGCAGGTGAATCCCTATTACAACAAGCCGACGCAGAAGGGCCTGTACCTTCACTTCAAGGCGATAGCCGACGCCGTCGATATTCCCGTAGTGGTTTATAATATCAAGGGCCGTACGGGTATAAATGTCGAGACGCCGACCCTCGTCCGGCTCATGAAGGATTGTCCGAACATACAGGGAGTGAAAGAGGCCTCCGGCAACCTTGACCAAATGAAGGATGTAATACAGAATCGTATCGACGGTTTCAGCGTTCTCTCCGGAGATGACAACATGACCTTCAGCCTCCTTCGCGAAGGCGGAGACGGAGTTGTATCGGTTGCATCCAACCTCATCCCGCGCCAACTTGTGGACTTCGTTCACACTGCACTGGACGGCGACTTCGACGCGGCCCAGAAGGAAGAGGACCGGCTTATGGAGTTCTTCAAGGCCCTGTTCCTCGAAACCAACCCGATCCCCATCAAGACCGCAATGTCGATGCGGGGATGGTGCGAAGAGGTTTTCAGGCTGCCGATGTGCGGATTCAGCGACACCTCCTACTACCGTACTCTGGAGGAGATAATCGACAGGATCGGCGCTCCCAAAGCACCGTAAGCTGAAACACCGTAAAAACACAGAGAGGAGACACTGACCCAATGGCACGAATCAACCGGAATTACCGCAAGTTGTCGGCCGGTTATCTCTTTCCGGAGATAGCGCGGCGGACCGAGGCATACCTCGAAGAGAATCCCGGCGCCCGGCTTATGAAGCTCGGCATCGGGAACACAACCGAGCCCCTGACGCCGACCGTACTGAAGGGATTGCACGAAGGGGTGGAAAAACTGTCCTCCCGCGAATCCTACACCGGCTACGGAGATGAGCAGGGCGACACCCGGCTGCGGGACCGCCTCGCGGAATACTACCGGAGTCAGAACGCGGAACTCGATCCGAAGGAGTTCTTCATCAGCGACGGGGCCAAGCCCGACTCGGGGAACTTGCAGTCCATATTTGCTACGGACAACATCGTAGCGATTCAGGACCCGGCATACCCCGTCTATGTGGATTCCAACGTTATCAGCGGCCGTACCGGCGAGCACGATCCCGATCAGGGTCTGTACACAGGGCTTCTCTACATGCCCTGCACCGAGGAGAACGGTTTCATCCCGGATGTGCCGGAACAGAAGGCGGACCTGGTATACCTCTGCAGCCCGAACAATCCCACCGGAGCGGTGGCCACCCACGAGCAGCTCGCCGCCTTCGTCGAATACGCACGGAAACATCGGGCGGTCATTATCTACGATGCCGCCTATGCAGAATACATAAGCGATCCTTCCCTGCCGAAGACCATCTACGAGGTGGACGGCGCAAAAGAGTGCGCCATAGAGATCAACAGCCTGTCCAAATTCGCCGGCTTTACCGGCGTTCGTCTGGGCTGGTCGGTGGTACCATCGGAACTCGTAGTTGAGGACAGTCAACCCGATGAGGTCCGCCGGATGTGGAACCGCCGGCAGAGCACCTTTTTCAACGGGGCCTCCAACATCGTTCAGGAGGGGGCCCTCGCCGCCCTCTCGGATGAAGGAATAAAGGAGAGCCGCGGCCTCGTACAGTACTACATGGAAAACGCGCGGATCATCCGCAGCGGAATGCAGTCCCTCGGGCTGAAGGCCTTCGGAGGCGATAACGCCCCCTACATCTGGCTCAAGACTCCCAACGGCATGGGATCCTGGGAGTTCTTCGACAAACTGCTCCAGGAGACCGGGGTCATCGGAACGCCGGGAGCGGGTTTCGGACCGGGCGGAGAGGGATACTTCCGGCTCAGCGCATTCGGTCACCGCGAAGACATCGAGGCGGCGGTCCAGGCCATACGGAACAATCTCAAACTTTAAGAAGGAGCACACGTATATGAGCATACGCACAGTCCCCTTTTCACGGGACAAACTCGAAGAGATAGCGGCCGAGATCCCTACTCCCTTTCACCTGTATGATAAAAAATCCATTCTTGAAACCGCCAGGTACATGAAGAAGGCCTTCGAGTGGGTACCCGGGGGCTACAAGAACTACTATGCCGTCAAGGCCTGCCCCAATCCGACCATCCTGCGCCTCCTGAAGGAGGAGGGCTTCGGAGCCGACTGCAGCTCCCTTCCGGAGCTCGTTCTGGCCGATAAGGTCGGCATCTGCGGTGAAGACATCATGTTCAGCAGCAACGACACTCCGGCTTCGGAATATCAGAAGGCCAGGGACCTCTGCGCCTTGATCAATCTCGACGACATCACCCATATCGAATATCTGGAAAAAAACGTCGGCCTGCCCGATGTCCTCAGCTTCCGTTACAATCCCGGCGACCGCAGGACCGGCAACGCCATCATCGGCGTACCGACGGAGGCCAAGTACGGCCTGACCCATGATCAGATTTTCGAAGCCTACCGCATTGCGAAGGACAAAGGGGTGCAGCGGTTCGCCCTCCATACCATGGTGGCCTCCAACGAACTGAATGCCGACTACTTCATTGAAACCGCCCGGATGCTGTTCCAGCTGGCTGTCCAGCTCAAGGAGCAGGAGGACGTCCGCATAGAGACGGTTAATCTCGGCGGCGGAGTCGGTATCCCCTACAAGCCTGAAGAGAAGCCCGTCGACCTGGAGTATGTGTCCGACGGAATCAAAGCCCTGTACGACGAAATGATAGTCCCCTCCGGGCTCGATCCGCTGCGGATCGTGATGGAGTGCGGCCGTGTGGTGACCGGTCCCCACGGATACCTTATCAGCAAGGTCCGCCACGTAACGCATAAGTACAAGGAGTACGTCGGACTGGATGCGAACATGGCCAATCTCATGCGGCCGGCGGTTTACGGCGCCTACCACCACATTACGGTACCCGGCAAGGAAGATATGCCCCTCGACAGGATCTACGATGTGACCGGATCACTGTGCGAGAACAACGACAAGTTCGCCATCG
>JBNGED010000037.1:7794-10750 GCA_049975605.1 Sediminispirochaetaceae bacterium
GCCGGAACTGGAACCCGGTGATTTCGTCGCCATTCACGATGCCGGCGCCCACGGATACGCGATGGGCTTCAACTACAACGGCAAGCTCCGTTCCGCTGAAGTCCTGCTGCGGGAAGACGGCGGCTTCGAACTGATCCGCCGGGCGGAAACCATCGACGACTATTTTTCCACTCTGCGTTTTCCCGGCACCCCGACACCTGTATAAGACACCTGTATAAAAAAAGCCCTGCTCCCGCGGATGCATCCTGATGCATCGAACCGGGAGCAGGGCCGTTTTTTCAAATCAGGACCCTTCCATTCTCTCAGGCATACGGATCGTCGCAGCTCGGAATGATCAGCCACGCGATCAGATAGAGCAGCAATCCTGAACCGACGGCGAAGAACAGGACCAGGGTAATGACCCTGACCAGGGTGGGATCGATACCGAAATATTCCGCAATACCTCCGCACACGCCGCCGATCTTTCTGTTTACCCGGGAAAGACATAGTCTCTTTTCCGCCATTATTCTATCCTCCCTCTGAAATTATGTGCTTTTCACTCATCTTTGTACCACATCCGGGACTTTTTTTCCATGCTCTCCCCGCAATCTCTTTTCCTGAGGAAAAATTTTCGGTAAAGTAGCGTGTGAGCAGAGAACCCTTACCGAGACTCGACAGTTCATCGGAAATCCGCGCCGCTCTTCTCCCCTACTGCAGGCTCCAGCCCGGAGAGGTCTGGGAAGATCCCCGCGGCATGCATCGGGTGGGCTGTCTCGACGCGTCCTCCGCAGAAGACACACTCAAACTCTTCGGGGATGAACGGGCGGACATACTGATCAACGACCCCCCTTACAACATATCCGTCGGCGGCAGACGGACCGAGGCCCTTTCTAGCACCCCCCTCGATCGTTACCTCGAATTTTCCGCCGCCTGGGTCGAGAACTCTCTGGCGCTGCTGAAGGATGACAGTCACTTCTACGTCTGGATGGGGGCCGACCAGAACGCCGGGTTCCAGCCCCTTGCCGATTTCATACTGCTGATGCGGAAGTATCCCCGTCTACGTTCCCGCAGCTTTCTCACCCTTCGGAACCAGCGGGGCTACGGGACCCAGCACAACTGGATGGCTGTCCGGCAGGAGCTGCTCTACTACACCATGGGGAAGCCGTCCTTCCGGGTCGGCTACACGGACATACCCAAAGTGCTGAAGGGGTATTACAAGACGGTGAACGGGAGGCGGACGGAGAATCTGGAGCGCAGCCGTTCGGACACCATCCGTCCGGGCAACGTGTGGCTCGATGTACAGCAGGTATTTTACCGTATGGAGGAGAATGTGCCCGGTATGTTCGCCCAGAAGCCCCTCAAGGCCATCGAGCGCATCATCTTTTCAGCGGGGGAGATCTCCCTGGCAGGCGACCTGTTCGCCCATTCGGGGACGACCCTGATAGCCTCGGAAAGACTCGGAGTACGCTGTTTCACCGCAGACATCGACCCGGTCTTCTGTGAAGTGACGATCAGGCGGCTCGAACACTACCGCTCGACCGGCCGCACCGGATGGCAGTGGCGGAACCCCTTTCCGGAGATCGAATAGGCCCGCATACCGGCAGCTGATCAGGATGCGGGATGCAGATCTTCTGAGGCAGGCGGCGCGACCCGGACCGTGCCGCGTGGTGCTTCGCGAAACCTGTTCCGGCTACCGTCTCCACCGCTTTTTTTTATGCTTGATCTCCAGCCCCCCGAACAGGACGAAGGCCCTGAGGTGCAGGGTCGGGGCTCCAGGTATATACTCGCCGGTGGTCTTGTTCTCGATTCCCCCGAAGAGCGGCACGCCGTGGACCTCTACATTAAGACCCTCCGGCACGATCATATCGACCCCGCCGAAGACGCACATTGCGTCGACATACGTCTCGCCTGGAGGCATGTAGGCCCTGCTGTAGTCGATATCCATCCCTCCGAACAGTGCGAGAAGCTTGGTACTCCTCGCCGGCCGCCACAGTCCTTTACGATCGACCCCCGAGAATATGGCCACCATGCTGTCTTCCTCCCGGACGCGGCCGAGATTGAGGGTTACGTTCCCCGTTTGCTGATTCCATTCCTGATCAGGAGCACCTCCGCTAGACTGGACCGCCGGGAGGTCCTGCACCACCTTCAGGAGCTCATAGCGGTCCTCCGATGCAGTGGCTATTTCCAGTCTGCGTTCGAACTCTTCGATCACGATATTGTTGTGAGAATAGTTGCCTTTCAGCTGTTCGATGACCTGCTCCCGCAGGCGCTCTATGGGAATATTCTGAAAATACTGTAGATCCGACACACGCACTCCTTTTATAGCAGAGTACGAAAGAATCGCGTACTGGTCAAGAAAATGTTGTCAGCATGGCGCCGGCATGGATGGGCTCTGTCTGTATTCAGCCGATCCTGCCGCTCTCAGTCCCCGGGAAAGAGGCGGTTGTCGATGTAGCTGTCGAGGAGGCTCATGACCCCGGCGTGTACATGGTATGCCTGTTCGATATCCTTCAGCATCTCTCTGTTTTGTCCGCCGCCGATTACCTTGATGTTGGTGACACGGTGGGGATGCAGCTGATGATGCTCCTCGAGAAGTTCACGGATACACAGGTTGAGGTTCTCCAGGGCCTGTCTGGCATAGCGAAGGATGTAAAGAGCGTCCCTGTCAGCTTCGTCGCGGAACTGTTCGAGCTCTTCAGCCTTCACCGCCTGACCTTCGGCGGCGTTTCCCTTGCCGATCACCTGTGTAACCGAGGCGGTATTTTTGCGAGAAATCGAGCTCTCAAATTCTCTCAAGTAATCACTGATTTCATTCGTCTGCTCTATCGATGCCTGAAAGTCGTTTTTGAGATCCGCGTCCGTGAATATCGCATCGAAGTTGATCTTCATCAGCGTGGTAAGAAGTCCGTTCTCGAGGACGTGCTTGTTGTAGGTCTTCAGGATACGCAGAGGAAAGGGGTAAAGATAGCCGTACAGC
>JBNGED010000038.1:0-10748 GCA_049975605.1 Sediminispirochaetaceae bacterium
GTGTACGGGAAGCCGATTGCGGTGCCGCAGATGGAGCAGAAGAAGTTCCTCGCCGGCCAGGGGGTCGAAATAGGCCAGAATGAGATAACGGCGCTGCACGATGGGTTCGTCCGCCGGGGGAAAGACTGGATAGAGATTCTTCCCTTTCAGTATCACCGGTGGAGCGTGAATGCTACCAGGGACCGGGCAACCTGTCTGCTCAACTTCGTGCCGGGCAAGAAGGACGCAACTCCTCCGGACCCGGATAAGATTCTGCAGGCTGCAATTCAGAAAGAGTTTGATCCCGAGGAACTACTCACCGCCGATCAGTTGAGGCAGCTCTTGCTGAATGCCATACATCGTCAGACACCGCTGAAAGACTATCCCCTCACGGAGAGCCGTGATGCGTGGTTCAAGGTTGAGGCCGGTGAGGACCGTCTGAAAGGGATTCTGTCCGTGCGGAAGGGAAGCGGCAAGGGACGGCCCCTCGTTCTCAAGGAAGTCGGGGCTGCCATCAAGAAGAGCGGGTTCAAGAATATGGATTTCGAGCAGATCAAGCAGGACCTGCTTGAATTCTACCGCAGCCGTCGGACGGAGATGAACGAATATGTGCTGGCGGAAGGGACGGCGCCGACCAGAGGGGCGGACCGGAGTCTGACTTTTCAATGCAATTTTGAAAATGAAGAGAAGGTGGAACATCTGCGGAACGTACCTTTGCCGGCGGATATGGAAAGCGGGGATGCACAATCCCCGGCAGCGGCCGTAGAGGCGATCCAGTCCCTGCAGAACTACCCGCTCGCTTCGGTACAGAAGATGGCCTTCGTGAAAGTCGGGATGGTAGTGGCGGAAGTCACTGCCACCGGGGAAGGTGAGGAAGGGACTGATGTGTACGGCAACACCCTGCCGGGGCTGCCGGGGAATGATCCTCCCATCAGTCTGCAGGAAAATATTCTCATCAAAGGGGATGAAATAGTCGCCAATGAGAACGGCATCCTCGATGTGATCGAAGAGGATGGGCTTACCGTCTTGAGAGTGCGCCCCTACCGGGAGGCGCAGATCGAGGTCGAGGTCTCAAGGGACAGAATGCAGGCTTATATCAGTCTCGAGGGAGCGCGCGGCTTTGCCCCGCCGCTTACAATGGACCGGGTGAATGCAGTCCTGGAGGAGAAGCAGGTCTTCAAGGGGATCGATACTGAGGCGCTCAGCGAGGCGATCCTGTCGGCCAGGAGCGGCCAGAGCATCGAGAAGGTCAAAATCGCCGAGGGCAATAGTCCCGTGAAGACAGGGAACGAGGGACAGATCAAATTCTTCATTCCCCTGGCAAGCGGCGACAAGGTGACTATAAAACCAAACGGCCGGGCGGATTTCCGGACCCACGATGAGATAACGGCCGTAGAAAAGGACCAGTTGATTGCCGAGATTCCTTCGGTGCAGTTCAACGGCAGCGAGGGGTGGGATGTCAGCGGCAACCCGGTCAAAGCAGGTTCAGTTGAACAGACGGAGCTGAATGTCGGTGAAAATATCCGCCGCAGCGAGGAGGAGAACGGTACCGTTCGTTTTTATGCCGAGAAGAGCGGTGAGCTGATGTATGACGGGCGGAATATCAGCGTCCATGTGTATCACCAGGTTAAGGGCAATGTGGACATGCAGACGGGGAATGTAAAGTTCCCCGGGGATGTGCAGGTGAAGGGGAACGTCGAGCGGGGTTTCTACGTGATTGCCGGCGGGGAGATCCAGGTTGCAGGGGCGGTTGAGGGTGCGCTCCTCTCATCCGGGGGATCGATCCAGATCGCTCAGGGTGTAATCGGGGCCGGAAAGGCCGTCCTGCGGGCCAAGCGCAACATCAGGGCCCAGTTCGTTGAAGAGGCCACGCTTCTCGCAGTGGAAGACATCGAGATCAAAAACGGATGTCTGCGGTGCAGTGTAAAGTGCAATGGAGTCCTGCGCTTGTTCGGGGAAAAGGGTACCCTGATCGGGGGGAAGGTCTATGCCCGGCACGGACTTGAAGCAAGGAACATTGGAAATGACAAGGGCACCCGGACGGTTATTTCATTTGGACAGGATTACCTGGTAGCGGACCAGATTGAACAGCATGAGAAGGAGATCCAGCGTCTGAAGGAGCTTGTTACGTCTCTGGACGCCCAGATGAAGAAGTATGAACAAATGGGACAGATGAAGAGCCTCGAGAAGGTCCGGACCACTAAACTGAAATATTTGAAGATGATAGAGAAGCGAAGTCTCCGGCTGTTTACTCTGAGAGAACGCTACGAAGAACACTTCAGCTCCAGGATAGTCGTGAGGAATTCCCTCTATCCGGGGGTTATTGTGGAGAGCCATGGACGTTTTTCCGAAATACATTCACCCCGTAAAAATGTAACCATTTCTTTTAACCAGAATAACGGGCGCATCGAAATCAACGACAATAAAAAAGAGGAGTGAGAATGCTTGGTTACCTCCAATTCCCGGACTGGATCAGGCCGCAGATAATACCAGGGCTGCCTTTTCACTGGTACGGCCTCATGTATCTGATTGCCTTCCTTGTTACATATGTGCTGTTTCGGTATCAGCTGAAGGACGAAGACATTTCCATCAGCGATGACGAAGTGACCAATATCTTTTTCTGGACCATACTGGGTCTGCTGATAGGGGCGCGGGTATTTGCCGCCTTTGTATACGATCCGACGGGATTCTATTTCCGGAAACCGTGGCTCATATTCTGGCCCTTCAACAGTGAAATGCAGCTGGTGGGATTACAGGGAATGAGTTATCACGGCGGATTGATAGGGGCTGTTACGGCGGGAGCGCTCTATTGCCGTATAAAGAAGCACGATTTCTTCCGCCTGGTTGATCTGGTGGTGGCGGGTATTCCCCTCGGATACACCTTCGGCCGGTTGGGGAACTTCATAAACGGCGAGTTGTGGGGCCGGGTCACCGCAAGCGGGATCGGTATGATTTTCCCGCATGCGCCGCGCTTTTCCACCAGTCAGGAGTGGGTGCGGGATATTGCTGACAGCCATGGGATCGCTTATACAGCCGGGGAGATGATACAGCTCCCGCGGCATCCTTCACAGTTGTACGAAGCCTTCTTTGAAGGGATCTTCCTCTGGGTCCTGCTCTGGTTTTTTTTCAGGAAGCGGAAACAATTTACCGGCTATCTGCTGGGCATCTATCTGATCGGCTACGGTACGGTACGGTTTTTTATCGAGTACTTCCGCGAACCGGATATCGGTATCGGATACCCGATTCAGCTGGGATCGGCCGCCGATCCGCAGGCCCTCTTTCTCTCTCCGTGGAATTTCAGCACCGGCCAGATCCTGTGTGCCCTTATGATCGCGGCGGGTGCGCTTCTCCTGTGGTGGCGAAGACGCAGACAGTTCAGACGTCCTGCATGAAGCGCAAAGACGAGGTATACACAAGGTAGGACCGATGCGTCATGGATGGAGCGGAGAAATACAGTACTCGATTGCCGGGGAGGAGAGCCCTCGTTCCCTGCGGATTGAGGATGCTCCTGCGGCAAAGGATGAGCTCCTTACCCTCACAAAGGAGTGGCGGGAAGGCGAAGATTTTTCCATTCTGACTTACCGGTTAAAATCTTCGGTAAAGATCACCCTCAAGTCAGCAGTCTTTCGTCGATGGATTCCGGAGGATCTGGCCGAAAGGGTCGGAATCAACGGCTTCCAAACCTGGTCTGAGAGCCGGGAATACAGGGCGCATGAGCTCATGAGCGGTTTGCGGCGGGTGTTTACGCCCTGGATCCGGCGCTATGGGCTCAGAAACTACGGTGATTATTCATTTTCGCAGTACAAACCCTCTCATCTGCATGGGTATTCGTGGTTCTACTTCAGGAATCCGGGGGGTATTCTCTTCCTGGGGACGCTGTCCGAACGGCCGGGCTACACCCGGTTCTGGTGGTACCGGGAGAGCTCGATGCTGCTCGTAGACCGTGAATGCGAGGGGCTGGAAACTGCAGAATCGCTTCCTGTTCTGCAGCTCTTCATAAAGCGCGGTAACCAGGCTGAAGTGTTCAATAGTTATTTCCAGGTGCGCTCGATGGAATGTCTTTCACCTCCTCTGACGGGATGGACGAGCTGGTACAATCACTACAGCGGGATAGATGAGAAGACCCTGCGGGAGAATTTGCAGGCGTTTACTTCCCTCCGTCTTCCGGTGGATGTTTTTCAGATAGATGACGGCTGGGAACGGGCCGTCGGGGACTGGCTCGAACCGCACCGCAGCTTTCCGTCCGGTATGGGGGCTCTCGCCGAAGAGATAGGGCGGGCGGGATTCCGGCCCGGTCTCTGGCTGGCTCCCTTTATCGCCGAGGAGAGCTCCCATATTTTTCAGGAGCATCCTGAATGGTTTGTCGTCGGAGATGGAGGAGATCCCTTCACGGCGGGCTACAATCCTTTCCACTGGAGCGGCCGTTTTTACATCCTGGATATGTACAACACCGAGGTAAAAGATTATCTGCGGGAGGTCTTTCACACGGTGATCGACCGATGGGGTTTCCGGTTTCTGAAGCTGGACTTCCTGTATGCTGCAGCTCTGCTCCCCCGCGGCGGCCGCAGCCGCGGGATGGTAATGGACGACGCGATGCAGCTCCTGCGGAAGCTCTGCGGCGGGGTGACTGTCCTCGGCTGCGGAGTACCCCTCGAATCCGCCTTCGGACGCGTCCAGTACTGCAGAATCGGGGCCGATGTGGCCTTGAAGTGGGAGGACCGGCGGCTGAAGCTCCTCGGATACCGTGAAAGGGTCTCAACGGTCAACTCGTTACGCAGTACCATCGGAAGGTGGCAGCTGAACAACCGGGCCTTCGTCAGCGATCCGGACGTCTACATTCTTCGTCGGGAAAACAATCAGCTGAGCCCGGAACAGCGGTTCACGCTGTTTCTCGTTAACCAGATCTACGGAGGCCTGCTGTTCACCAGCGATAATCCTGCTGAATACGACGAAGAGACACTCGCCCTTTTTCGATCCCAGTTCCCCATACGGAAGAAGGAGATCGTCACGGCGGATGAAAGCCGTGTCCGGTTCAGGATCGGTTTTCTCGAGTATGTTGCCTTTCACAATCTTACGGGAAATGCTGTTGAACACGAGTTGCCGGATGGGCTCTATTTCTCCAGTGAAGGGGGATTCACCAGGGGCGGACGTATTCTCCTCCGCGGGTATGAATCCCGCTGTTTCATGATACCATCGGATGAGCCGTACACACTGGCCGGGTCGACGGGACTTCTTTTTCCCGGTAGTGAGATCGAGTCGTGGGAGCACAGTGATGGTTCCATACGGTTCAGGGTCGATCCGCGGACGCAAAGTCCGGGATTCATAATGATCCGGGTGCCGATGCATGTGGAAGGCTGCAGGATAAATGGACGTTTCGTCGAAGCTGAAGAAAAAGTGGACATGAAGCTGATTGTCCTGGACCGAAGTTTATAAACAGGCATAAGGGATTCCCCTATAGCAAGTCTCAAACTAACCTTATTGTTGTATACGCCGTCATGATTCATAGTTACCCTGCAAACTTGTATCGGTAAGGGGTATACCATGGAAGACGATCTGTATATTGACACTGAAGGTGAAGGGGATCTTTTTTCCGGCGGCGAAGGCTCCTACGACATGGATCCGCTGTCTCTCTATCTGAAGCAGATTTCTGCGTATCCGCTCCTCTGCAAGGACGAAGAACTGCATATAGGGCAGCAGATTCACATGAGTAAGGAACAACTGAAGGATCTCGAGGATTCTTTTCAAAAGGGTTCGATCGAGCGTAATGATTATATAAAAATGAAAAAAGAGTGTGAGGAGACCCTCAATCATTTCCGCAAGAAGATGATCACTTCGAACCTCAGGCTGGTAGTGTCCATTGCCAAGAAGTATCAGCACCGCGGGCTGAGCCTCCTTGATCTCATCGATGAAGGCAACATCGGTCTGATCGAAGCGGTGGAGCGGTTCGACCACACCCGCAAATGCAAGTTTTCGACGTATGGTACCTGGTGGATTCAGCAGGCGGTCATCAAGGCGATAGCTGACAAGGGCCGTACGATTCGCATCCCCATCCATGTTCTCAACGTTATTCGCAAGACTTTTTCGGTCTCCAAGCACCTGACACAGGAACTCGGACATGAGCCGACTTCCCTGGAGATTGCCACGTACATGGATTCCACACCTGAGCATGTGGAGAACCTGTTGAAGTACTCCGGAGAGACTGCATCCCTTGATGTGACGGTGGATGACGAGAATGTCACCACCCTTTCCGATCTTGTTTTCAGCGATGACTATGAGGAGCCCTTCGACAGTGTTTTTCACGTGAACCTGAAAGACATACTCTCGCGGTCCCTGATGGAACTCAGCCCCCGGGAGCGCAAGATTATCATACTTCGGTTCGGACTCAACGGACACAGCCCCCTCACCCTCGAGGAGATCGGCAGAATCCTGGGAATTACCCGGGAAAGGGTCCGGCAGATACAGAACAAAGCGATTGCGCGTATGCGCGATATTCATCTTATCAGGGAACTCGAAAGTGTAATCTAGATCAGAGGAATGGGACAGTATAAGATACTAATCATCGGCGAATCGGCAGCATTGCGCCGGCATATCAATTATGTCCTCTCACAGCAGAGATTCATGATTATCGAAGCTTCCGATATAAATACCGGATTAAAGACGATACAGGAAGAGCCGGTCTATCTGATCATTGTGGATAGTCTGCTTCCCCCGTCTTCCGCGGTACGCTTCCTCCAGCAAGTACGGGAGCTTCGGGGATACAGCGCTGTTCCCATTCTTCTTCTTCGAGATGAAAAAAATCTTCTCCTGGAAATAGAGAAATTGGGAATACCTCCTGCCGCCAGCGGCAGAATCCTCACTTCTGATCTGGATTTCTATTTTCTGGCTAAACCGTTCAGCAGAGATGCGATGAACTCGATGGTGAAAAAAATTCAGCAGGACAGTTTCCTTTCCTCCAGCTACTATTCTCAGCCCATCGCCTGATTTCTTCCTGTACGGGCGGCCCTCCGCCGCTTCGATATTCTCTACATGAATCCCAGCAGAATACCGCCCCACCGCACCAGGAATGCGATCATCCACGCCAGGGTTATCTGATATACCAGCGAGAAAAGCGACCACTTCCAGGAGTTGATCTCCCGCACCAGGGTAACGAAGGCCACGATGCAGGGGGTGTAGAGCATAACAAAGAAGAGGAATGCCAGTCCCGTAAGGGGGGTATATGCCCGGCGCAGGGCGTTCTGCAGGGCTTCACTCTCTTCGTCCGCCTCTCCCTGAACGGTGTAGAGTACTCCCAGGGTACTCACCACCACCTCCTTGGCCACGAAGCCGGTCACGAGACTGACTCCCATCCGCCAGTCGAATCCCAGAGGCTGCAGAACAGGCTGGATAAACTGTCCGAGCTGTCCGATATAGGTATTCTTCATGATCTCACGGTGCTTCCGGATCCGCAGGTCCTGCAGCTCCGATTCCATCTCTTCCAGTTCTTCCAGGGTGCGCTGGGCGGCGGCCGTTTCCTCCGGGATATCGAGCTGTTCGATATTCTGTTCAACGGCGCTGATTTCCTGTTCCCACTGGGACGCAAGCTCCTGCTGTACGGGGAAATTGCTCAGGACCCAGATGATGACCGAGAAGATAAGTACGACCCCGCCCATCTTCTGCAGGTAATGCTTGCCCTTCTCCCACATGTGTATAAGGGCGCTCTTGAAGGTCGGAACACGGTAGGGCGGCAGTTCCATTACGAAGGGATATTCCTCACCGCGGAAGAGGGTCTTCTTGAAGATGAGACCCATCAGGAACGCGAAGAAAAAGCTGAAAAAATAGAGGAGAAAAATGACGTTGCCGGCATGTTCGGGAAAAAAGGTGCCGGCGAATAAGATATACACCGGCAGGCGCGCCGAGCAGGTAATCAGGGGAGCGATCAATATCGTCAGTACCCTGTCCTTGTTCGACTCCAGGGTCCGGGCGGCCATGATAGCCGGTACGTTGCATCCGAGTCCCATGATCAGGGGGATGAAGCTCTTTCCGTGGAGCCCTATGCGGTGCATGAGCTTGTCCATGATAAAGGCGATGCGGGCCATGTATCCCGTGTCTTCCAGTATCGATATACCGAAAAAGAGGATCAGGATATTGGGAAGAAAGATGACTACTCCGCCGACACCGCCGATAATTCCGTCCGCGATCAGGCTTCGTGTCATGCCGGGAGCCATGGAATTCCTTACAAGACCGGCCAGTAAATCGACGCCTGATTCTATCCAGCCCATCGGGTAGGCCCCCAGACTGAAGGTGGCCTGGAAGAGGAGCCACATGAAGAGGCCGAAAATAGGGTAAGCCAGGAAGCGGTTCGTCATGATCGCATCGATCTTTTCGGAGATATCGATCCGGTTGCCGGGGGCCTTTTTCACCGTTTCGCCGAGGGCCCCCATGATGAATCCATACCGTTTTTCACTGATCAGCGTGGCGGCGTCCTCCTGATACAGCTGCTCTATCTTCTTCAGATGAACGTCCCGCCTGGCGAAGATGGATTCGTGCTGTTCGAGCTCACGGACCTGCTTCTCCACCAGTTCATCCTCTTCGAGGAGCTTGATGGCGTACCATCGCAGGGCGATGCCGCGGGGATCGAACTCATTCTGCCGAAGAAGCTCCTCTATCTCTTCGATTGCCGATTCGAGTTCTGTTCCGTAATGTACAAGAATGGGGTGCTGCAGCGATTCTTCGCCCTTTGCGGTCTTGACGGCTTCGTCGAGAAGGGTATCGATGCCCTTGCCGGTCCGGCCGACGGTGAAACAGATGGGAGCGCCCAGAAGCCTTCCGAGCTGATATATATCTATCTGAGTTCCGTCTCTGGAGAGCTCATCGTACATGTTGAAGGCAAAGATGACCGGCTTCTGCAGCTCGATCAGCTGAATTGCAAGGTACAAATTGCGCTCGAGATTGGTGGAATCGACGATATTGATAATTACATCGGTGTTCCCGTTGATGATGTAATCACGGGCAACCACCTCTTCCATGGTATAGGCGCTCAGGGAATAGGTTCCGGGAATATCGGTGAAGTAGAGCTTGGCATTCCCGCGGCGTATGCTGCCGGTCTTCACGTCGACGGTTACTCCGCCCCAGTTGCCGACCTTCTGATTGGCGCCGGTAATACCGTTGAAGATGGAGGTCTTGCCGGAGTTCGGATTACCGGTCAGGGCAAAGGTGTATGATTCGGTCGGCTTTGTGGTGCGTTCATTCATTGCTGCGGTTCTGTATTTTTTCTACATCTATCTTTTCCGCTTCTTCGACCCGCAGGGAGACATGACATCCATCGATACTGATCTCCATCGGATCGCGAAGGGGAGCATACCGGACGATTATCAGTTCTTTCCCCCTGCGGAGGCCCATTTCGATAAGTCTTTTCCTGAATCCACCGTTGCCCAGGATTCTGTGTATAATTACTCTGTCGCCTTCACGGCATAAACTGAGAGGGGTATGCATCGAATAATTCATTTCCTTTTCCTGGAAAATAGCATAGCCGTCCAATATAGACAAGCCTTCATCTTGCAGCATATACGGCTCCTGTTAATACGCGTTAATAGTTACCTATAATTTAAGTAGGAACGTCTAATTTGTCAAGAGTGATGAACAATTGCCCCGTGCGGCAATTGACAATTCCCCCCTTTGCTGTAAAAATCAACACCGGCATGAAGACTCTTCCACTGAATCTGACAAAAAACGGTGACACGGTCCGGGTTGTAACGGTAAGCGGCGGCAGAATGGCGCGCAAGAAGCTTATGGACCTCGGGATCATACCAGGAGAACGGCTGAAGATACTGAGGAACGATTCTGCAGGCCCTATGCTGATAGGTCTGTATGATTCGAAGGTAGTCGTCGGAAGCGGCCTTTCGCAGAAAGTGACGGTGGATGTTTTGTAGAGGATGTTTTATAGAGCGTCTTAATTCCCGGGGACGGTATCGACGGGGACGGCCCCGGCAAAATCTCTGCCCTTCGACGTGAGCACGAAGGCCTTGTTCAGGGACGTTGAGGATCCGCACTTCATGGGGCAGCCTGCGCAGGCGTGCTCACTGCATCCCTGGAAGACGGGCTTGAGGTATCCCAGCCGCTCGAGTTCCCAGACCATCTGACGTATGAGCGGTTCGGGTATATCCAGGCGTGAAGATATGTCTCCGTAAATGACCGCGCCTTCCTGAAGTATCTGCCGCAGCACATCTCTTAGCATGTTATCAAATTAGTAATAATAATTCTGCAAAACAAGCTTTTTTTCCCGAATCGTCTAAATTGATCGAAAATTATGCTATGTTTATAGGTATGGGGGAATCAGAGGTAATCGAAAGGACGGGTGACCGTCCTATTACCCGGGAACAGCTGGAGCAGGACCTGACTGCGCTGGGCATGGAAGCCGGGATGTGCGTGATCGTTCACAGTTCTCTCAGCGTTCTCGGATGGGTGTGCGGAGGTGCTCATACTGTCATACTTGCGCTGGAAGAGATCATAAGGCCCTGGGGACTCCTGATCATGCCGACCCATTCGGGGGACCTCTCGGACCCGGCCGGGTGGGTCAACCCGCCGGTACCGGAAAACTGGTGGGAGACTATCCGTACGACGATGCCGGCCTACGATCCCGAGCTCACCCCGAGCCGTGGTGTCGGTATTGTGCCGGAGTTGTTCCGAAAACAGTCGGATGTAGTCCGGTCAGCCCATCCTCAGCTGAGTTTTGCCATCTGGGGAGAGGAGGCCGTGGAAATGGCCTCCGGTCACGAACTTGATTTCTCTCT
>JBNGED010000039.1:0-4449 GCA_049975605.1 Sediminispirochaetaceae bacterium
TTTCTGATGTAGGGGTCGAACCGGGTTCGAACTCGAGGGCCTCGAGTGAATGTTCTTCGAGAATGGTACGTACACTGTCAGGTATCATGGATCTATTTTCTGCCTTTCCGGGAGCGGGTCTTCCCGTAGCTCCCTCTCCAGATTTTACCGCGTCTGCTTCTTCTGTCTCCCTTGCCCATTGTCTTCCTCCAATACAGAGAATATACGCTCTAGTATAGTAAATTCCGGCCGCACTTGTGTAAAGGGGTACAACAATTTAGGATTGAGAGAGGGAGGATAACTACAGCCTTATGGATGCAATGGAGTGTATTTTTTCAAGGACCAGTGTGCGGAGCTTTCAGAATCGGGATGTCGATGACAAGGTAATCACCGAAATTCTGAAGGCGGGAATGGCGGCCCCTTCGGCTGTCAATATGCAGCCATGGATGTTCGTGGTCGTCAGGGAAAGGGCGCTGCTGGACAAACTGGCCGACAGACTCCCCTATACGAAGATGGCCGCCCAGGCGACGGTAGCGGTAGTAGTCTGCGGCGATCTCAGGAAGACCATAGATCAGCGCGAGCAGGAATACTGGGTGGAGGATTGTTCGGCTGCCACGCAGAACATCCTGCTGGCGGCGCACGCGCTGGGTCTTGGAGCGGTATGGACCGCCGTTTATCCGGTGTCCGAAAGGGTTAACACAGTCCTCTCAATTCTGGAGTTCCCGGAATACCTGGTCCCGCTCAACGTGATCCCGATCGGCTATTCCGGGGCAGCGGGGAGTCCGAAGAACAAGTGGGATCCGGATAAGGTTATCTGGAAGTAAAGATAAGTTAACGATCAATTTATCGAGGGTTTGTAGCCTGTTTCGGCGGCTACCCAGTAGAGTCCGCCTTTTTTATATAGAGCCTGTTTCCACGATTTCCCCGGTTCATCGGAGAAAACGAGGTCCGCAACGGCCCTGATAACCACCCAGTCTCCGCGCTGAATTTCATTCTCAAGCTGTCCGGAGGCCCATCCGGCGTAGCCGGCGAAGAAACGGATCGAGGGCACCGGTGTATCCGGCGATTCCAGCAGCTTATTGTAGTTCGAACGCAGTACTTCGAAGTCGGGTTCAAACACGATATTCTCAGCGGCTTCGATCGCTCCGTCGCTCTTGATATTTGCAGGGAAACCGGTGTGGAGCGCGAAGAGGTAGTTCTGTTCGACAGGCCCGCCGATGTAGACCGGGTAATTGCTGAAGTTCGTCCCGGTAAGATCTTCCGAGAGGTCTGAAAGAGTTGCATTGCTGGGACGATTGGTGATCAGTCCCATTGCGCCGTTCTCATCGTGGTTGAGAAGCAGCACTACGGTGCGGAAAAAATTGGGGTCCTTCAGCTCGGTCTCGGAGATGAGCATGTAACCTGTCAGGTACTCCGGCAGGTCTTCCGGCTGAATCGGGGGCGGCAGTTGGAAACTCTTAAACCCGGTCATGACTACACTATACGAAGTGGACAGCTTTTTTCCAAGGGTTGAATAATGGAAAATTATTCATATTAATGGTTGATGCAGTCCGGACTGTGTTATTATCTTCAGAGAGAAGACAGTCGTTTTGCTAAGGTCGAATACCCGCCTTTGACTTTTTTACAGTGAACACGTAAGATGTCTGAATCAATACTTATCCAATTGGAGTGTAGAATGAGAGTAAGAAAATTACTGAACATTTTCACGGTTTCTCTTGTGATTTTTTGCCTGACCGCCGCAGTTGTATTCGCGGGCGGCAAGCAGGAGAAGCCTGAAGATACACAGAAGAGCGAACAGGAGAACGTAAAGAGTTCCGATGAGAGCTCACAGAGCGATGCAGATACCCGGGAAGGCACCGAAAAGGGCACTCCCATTCAGAATAGCGGTACACTTCCGGCGGCCACGGTCAACGGAGAACCCATCAGCCAGGATGATTTCGAGAAGTTGCTCGGGTTCCTCCGCTTCCAATATATGCAGCAGGGCATGCAGATCCAGGGCCCGCAGCTCGAGCAGCTGAAGCAGGCTGTATTGGAGAGTCTCATAGACGACGAACTGATGTACCAGATCGCTCTGGAAGAGGGATATACTCCTTCGGAAGAGGAGATCGAAAATGCCGTCGAATCGACCAAGGGGCAGTTCGAAAATGAAGAAGCCTACCAGAATGCCCTCAAGCAGGAGGGGATGAATGAAGAGCAGCTCAGGGAGACTCTTACCGAGAAGCTGACCAGGGACAAATACGAGCAGGAGAAATTCATCGACACGGTCAGCATCGATACAGGTGAAGCGCGGACCTTCTACGAAGAGAATCCGCAGCAGTTTACCCAGCCCTTCCAATTCCGGTCGAGTCACATTCTGGTCCAGGTGGCCCAGGACGCTACCGAGGAAGAGAAGAAGGCCGCTATGGAAAAGATTGAAGCTGCCAGGACCAGGATAGAGGGCGGCGAAGAGTTCAGCGAAGTTGCCCGGGATGTCTCTGAGGGACCCAGCAGCGCCAACGGTGGAGATCTCGACTACCACCAGAAGGGTGAGTTCGTACCCGAATTCGAAGAGGCTGCGCTGGCCCTCGAGATCGGAGATATAAGCGATGTAGTCGAGACCCAGTTCGGATACCACATTATCAAGCTCACCGATCGGAAGGAAGAACAGGCCGTCGCGTTCGAAGAGGTGGAGGCACAGATAGAGGATTACCTGCTGAGGGTAAAGGCCCAGGAGAAACGCAACAGCTTCCTCCAGGATCGGAAAGCGGGGGCGGATATTACCCGCAATGCCTTGAACGGCTGAGGCTCCCGGACGAAATTCTCGGATTTCACATAACAAGGGGCGGTCGCACGTGTATGGACCGCCCTTTTTTCTTGCCTTTTTGAGGAAATACTGTTATCTTTTCTAAAAATAGAAAGACATATATAGTATTATCTATATAATTAGAGAATGAAAGGAGATATTATGGCTGAACATCTTACCAAAGAAGCATTTCTGGAGAAGATATTCGACTATGAAAACAACACTGAATGGCAGTACCAGGGAGAGCTTCCCGCGGTGATCGATTTCTATGCCGATTGGTGCGGCCCATGCAAGATGGTGGCGCCGATCATCGAAGAGCTTTCACAGGAGTACGATGGCAAGGTGAATTTCTACAAGATCGATACCGAGGAACAGCAGGAACTCGCCGCGGCGTTTGGTATACAGAGTATTCCGTCCCTGCTTTTTATTCCTGTCAATGGTAAACCCCAGATGGCTGCAGGAGCCCTTCCGAAGGATACCTTCAAGCAGGTGATCGACAGCGAACTTTTGGGTTGAGTATGGATTGATTGTCCGCGCGGCGTGCGACAGAAACCGGTGTTCCATTACGGGATGCCGGTTTTTTTTTGCCGAAGGGTGCCGGGTTACTTATAGAGCAGAGGGTGAATCAGGTCCTTGAGGGGGGGCATTTCGACTCCGACAATGGTGTGAATGATGCCGCCTGTCGGCATACAGGCGGGTGTCCATCTGTGTGCCGAAAACGGCATCGAGTCCTTCCTTCAGCATGGCCTTCCAGCGGGCGTATGCGGCCCGGATCTTTTCGATCAGGGCAGGATGATGGGTTATGGCTTCATGGATCAGATAGATATGCAGCTTGCCCCGGGTCCGGGCATCGAAGATTGTCTTGAAGACGGTTTCCAGTACGTTCTCAGGCGCTGTTTCCTGGTCGATTGATTTGGCCCATTCGAGAAGACCTTCGGTCAATTCCTGCATGTAGGCATCGGTAACATCGAATATCAGGTCCGCTTTGGTTGAATAATAGTAATAGAGCGTCCCCTTGCTGATCTTGAGGGAGCGGGCAATATCGGCCAGGCTGGTCTGCTGCGAACCCTGTTCGATAAACAATCTGGTAGCAGCTTCGAGTATCCGCTGGCGGTTGTCAACGCCTACATAATCCTGTTTGCTCTTGGTCATAGGTATTCTCCGTGTACGTCCCAATATACCATTATTGTACATGAAAAGCCACTCTTTCTCGGTCCGCTGTGGCTTGACTTTTTCAGGACACGGTTATTCAATACTATGAAAGCCGATACGAGGAATAGAGTTGTACGAAATAACAGCCGTGATGCACAAATGGAGTAACGAACCCGAAAAAAAACCGCTGTACGCTGCCACGGTTATCAGCGTCGAAGGGTCGGCGGTCCGCGGACCAGGTGCGAGCATGGGAATCGCCGCCGACGGTTCACTGGCAGGATCGGTGAGCGGAGGATGCATTGAAAGCACGGTGATCACCGCGGCTGAAGGCCTCCGGCACCGGGGATCAGCCCGGACCATCACTTTTTGTCCCGATGATGATCCCCTTATGGGAGCGCCGGCCCCCTGCGGCGGCACAGTAAGCGTCTGCGTGTATCCGTACGCGCCGGCTGTAGGCGACGCTCTGGAGCGGCGGATCGATTCGGAGGAAGACGGGGCATGGGGTATAGTCGTGGAAGGGCCGGAGGGTACAGATG
>JBNGED010000039.1:4459-8165 GCA_049975605.1 Sediminispirochaetaceae bacterium
CTCGACGAGCAGGGAGAACTGGTGACAGCTCTGAATACGGAAGACGTCGAACACGGTCCTGCCGGCAGGGATGGTAAGGCCGGCGAGGCCATGAACGAGGCCGCCCTCATATCGGCATTGAAGACGGCCCCGCGGGATGGCCTTGTAACTGATCTCGGGGGCTTTCAGGTCTTTGTTCAGCAGATTTCTTTGCCGCCCCATGCAATTGTGGTAGGGGGCGGGCACATAGGAGAGGCACTGACGGCGATCCTGAAGAACCTGCGCTGGAAGGTGACAGTCGTCGAGCCCCGTGAGATGTTCGCAGCTCCCGGGCGTTTTCAGGCTGCGGACGGGGTTCTGCACCTCTGGCCCGGAGAAGCCTTCGAGCAGCTGGGTCTGAATTCTGGCCTGGATCCGGGACGCGAGATGGGATTCAGCCGGGGGCTGCGGTCGAAGCAGCAGGCTGCCGCCGCGGACCTTACTGTCCCGCCGCGATACACTGCCGTGGCGGCGATCACCCATACCGAACAGATCGATGATGCGGCGGTGGCGCTGGGCATACGGAACGGCTGTTTCTCGGTGGGAGTGCTCGGCAGCACCAGGACCTTCAGTGCGCGAATCAGCCGGCTGAAGGAACGCGGCTTTACCGATGAAGAACTCGGCCGGGTACACGGACCGATCGGACTCGATATCGGGGCCGGGACTCCGGAAGAGATAGCCCTTGCCATTGCCGCCGAGATGGTGCAGGATTACCGCAGTGCGAGACGAACGGAGAACAGGGGATAAAAGAATGGCGACGTCAGCAGAGTTGGAGATAATTCGGGAAAGTCTGGGCTATGCCTACCGCTTTCGATCGAAGCTCTTCGTAATCAATATAGACTACCCGGTGATCGAAGACCAGTTTTTTCCAATCCTTCTGAAAGATATTGCGACCCTCCATCAGGCGGGTATACGCGTCGTTCTTGTTCCGGGAACGCGTGAAAAAGTCAGAACTACCCTCGAGAACTACGGTATTCCCCAGGAATCCTACCGGGGGATGCGGATAACCACCGAGGAGGCGCTGCCCTTCGTTGAGATGGCGGCATTCAATGTGGCGAACGTCCTCATGTCAGGGCTGGCGGCATCCGGGGTCCGCTCGACGATAGGAAGCTGGGTGCGGGCGAAAGGCCGCGGAATCATAGACGGCGTCGACTACCACTGCACCGGCCTGGTGGAGGGGATCGATGTTCCTGCCATCCAGACGATTCTCGAGAGTCAGATGGTCCCGATTTTTCCGCCCATCGGCTGGAATGCCGGGGGCAGGATTTATCATCTCTCCGCCGAAGAGCTTGCCTTATCGATAGCGAGCAGTCTCTCGGCCGAAAAACTGTTCTACATGTGCGATTCATCGGTAATGGACCGCAGTTCCATCCGGATTCCCGACGGCGTAACGGTCAATCCCGGAGAGCGGATCAGCCGCCTGACGGTCCAGGAAGCCCGCGAACTGGTCAGACTGAACGGGGACGACGGTGAAATGGTGACACGGATCGACTTTGCCATGCGGGCCTGCGAACGCGGGGTGAACCGGGTGCATATCATCGACGGGATGCAGGAGGGAGTGCTTCTGCAGGAAATTTTTTCCAACCAGGGGATCGGCACGATGGTACACACGAATATTTTCGAATCGATACGGCCGATGGAGAGGACCGACGTCTCGGAGGTCCTCCGTATCATGGAGCCCTACATTACACAGGGGATCCTGCTGCCCCGGGACACTCATTCCCTCGAAGAGCTCTATCACGACTTCTTCGTGTACGACATCGACGGCCGGGTCCACGGCTGCGCGGCCCTGCACGCCTATCCGGACGGCATGGGGGAAATCGCGGCGGTGGCGGTGGACCGGCTCTTTTCGAAGATGGGTATCGGGAAACGGCTGGTGCTCTACGTCCTGGAGCAGGCGCGCGAACGGGGATTCCGCCGGGTCTTCGCCCTCACAACACAGACAGCGGACTGGTTCGAACGGCTCGGTTTCCGCAATGGCGGTCTGGAAGACATCTCCGAGAAAAAGCGCAGCGCCTACAACCGGTCAAGGAACTCGAAGATCTACATCTACGATCTGTAATCACAAAAAAACAGGCAGAAGCAGCATCACAGCGCCGGGAAGCATAAGGAAACCCCACCACAGGAGATCGGCGCGATTCAGACGGAAGCGGACCCTCACCACGTTCTCATTGTAGCAGCGGGCCTCCAGAGCCAGGGAAAACTCCTCCATATCCGTGAGGAGTTTCTCGAACAGAGGATAAACCAGCGTTCGCAGCCGCCGCAGCGGGTTCTTCCGATTCTCTATTCCCCGGGCGCGCCGGGCTTCGCGGATCTCGTGGGCCGCGTCGAGCAGCCTCGGAAGGAGGACCAGGGTGAAGCTCGTCTGCGCAGCCAGACGTCCGGCGGGAATTCCCGGAACCGGGTGCAGGAGCCAGTGGACCACCGAGTGGAATTCAACCGGGTCCATGACAGCGGTGAAGAGAATGCCGAGCCATACGATAAGGATAAACTTCCATGCGGCTGCTCCGGCTTCAAGAGCGGCCGCTTCAGGTGCGGCGGCCCCTGATAAGGCGGCGGGAATAGCCCCGACGAACCGGGAGATGATAATCACCCCGGCGAGTAATCCAAATATCCTGAGTTCCCGCCGGAAGGCAAGGGGATGAAGTCCAGCCGTACGTGACCCGATCAGCAGCAGGAGGGTAGTGCAAGCCCGGGAGGCAGCAGAGCCGGTCAGGATCACGGTGATATAGAGCAGCATGAGTAGAATTTTCAGGCGCGGATCAAGGCGGTGGAGAGGACTGCTGCCTGGATGATAGTGGAGGATCTCTATTTCAGCCATGTGAGCGTCTCAATACCGCGCTGGTAGGAAGCGAAGGGGCGCAATCCGTATTGACCCACTTTGCCGATCACCTGCGAGGCTTCCCCGTCTTCAACGATTTTCCCCTGATCGAAAATGACGATCCGGTCAGCGTGGGCGGCGGTCTTCTCGATATCATGGGTGACCATGATAATGGTATGCCCCTCCCGGTGCAGACGCACGACGTGACGCAATACCGACCGGACCCCGTTGAAGTCGAGGTTGGTGAACGGTTCATCGAGAATCAGTGCAATGGGTTCCATCACCAGGAGCGCCGCAATTGCCAATCGTCGTTTCTCGCCGCCGGAGAGAAGCCGGGGCCTCTGTTCGGCGAAGTGTGACAGCTCCATGGTCTCGAGGGCGTAATCTACCCGTCGGTTGACCTCTTCCGGCGGAAGTCCCAGGTTCTCCGGGCCGAAAGCGACGTCCCGGCGCACCGTCTGCCCCACTATCTGGCTGTCGGCATCCTGGAACACCATTCCGATCATTCGTCTGGCGAATGCGGGATCCGTCTTCGTATTCACCCCCGATATTATGACCTCACCGGCGCTCGGCTGGTAAAGAGCGTTGAGATGCCGCATGAAAACCGTTTTGCCCGAACCGTTCCGGCCGGTGCAGAGGATGAATTCCCCCCGGAGTGCCTGGAAATCGATGCCCTTCAGGATGGTTTCTCCCCCTGAAAAGGTATGTGAGAGCCGGGTTACCTGTATTATCGGTTGCTCGAGGTTCTTATTCATCGGAGAGGAACTGTTCGATTCTCCCTGCAAACTGTCTGCTCACCAGGTGGGCAGCAGCGAGTTTCAAGATGTCTCCCGGCAGGAATGGCAGGACTCCCGCCGAGAGGGCCGC
>JBNGED010000039.1:8177-10603 GCA_049975605.1 Sediminispirochaetaceae bacterium
GTAATCCACTTCAGCCAGACTACTCCGATCAGGTAGATACAAAGGGTTCCTGCGGACAGTCCAGCTATTTCCCGGAGAGCCGGACGCGGAAGTCTTCCGGCCAGCAGCGAGACAATCACGACCGCCGGCAGGTATGAGAGCAGATAACCGCCGGTGGGACCGAAAAAGTGGCCGATGCCGCCGGTACCGCCTGCGAAGACCGGGAGCCCGAGAGCGCCCAGGAGAAGGTATATTGCCGCCGACGACAGGGCCGTACGCGCGGGCAGCAGCAAACCGGCCAGCAGGATGAAGAAGCTCTGCAGGACGATGGGGACCGGCCCGATAGGAACGGAGATGTAGGAACCGGCCGCTATCAGGGCGGTAAATCCCGCAGCAGCTACCGTGGAACGGGTTGCCGATCTCCTCATGACATATCCTGTACCAGCTGTATCAGTTCATCGACATCGAAGGGCTTGGCGAGAACGGCGTCGATCTGGAACTGCTGAGCCAGCCCCTTAATGGAGTCCCCGCCGGTCTGTATTTTCCCTGAAATTGCAATCAGCTTGATTCTGTGATTGAAATCCCGGATCTCCATGAGAGTCTCAAGACCTCCCTTCTCGGGCATCACCAGATCGACTATCGCGATATCCACGGCATGCGTTCCGAGGGTCTTGATGGCCTCATGACCGTTGGAGGCCTCAACGACATTGTGTCCCTGGGGGGCAAGGGTTTTTTTTATCAATTCACGAATATATACTTCATCGTCAACAACCAGAACATGTGCCATGAAATTACTCCAGAGGTCTGTACTTAAGCGTTCTTTTCACAATAGTCGAGGATTTCGGATGTCTTTTCGCTGATGCATATCGCTTCTTTCCAGTTCCCTTCGATGAAGGTTTCATAGGAGAGATAGTTGAAAAATCCGAACAACTGATTATAAAAACCGGCGGTATTGAGAATCCCGATCGGCTTTCTGACTCCGTCTCTGAATCTGGCGGACAGCACTTCGAAGAACTCTTCCAGCGTTCCGAAACCGCCGGGCAGGATTATGAAGGCATCCGAACGTTCGATCATAATCTGTTTGCGTTCGGCGATGTCTTCGGTAAGAATGAGCTCATCGGCCTTCTCAAATCTCTTCTCACGACTGCGGAGGTAGGCCGGAATGACGCCGATTACATGACCGCCCGACTGCAGCGTGGATTGGGCTACCTCCCCCATCAGACCGACATTGCCTCCGCCGAACACGAGTGTGTGACCCCGGGCCGCAATCTGCCGGCCGACTTCTTCAGCGGATATCCTGTAGATTCCCGGGGTCGAACCGCTGGAAGCGCAAAAAACACAAATATTCATACTGCTACCTATAGGGTTACTGGTAGAAATAGTAACACAGTTGCCTGGTTTATAAAAGCAGAACGAGGATTTTTGTATTGAATTCCACTCCTCGACGTCCCGTAAACCCGGCGCAGTAAATGTATGACATGTAAACAGATATCACATGCCGCTGAAAAGACTCCAGGCTTCGTCGATGGCGGTGAAGAGGCGGTCGATCTCCTCTTCGGTGTTGTAGAAGGCCATGCTCGCGCGGACTGTTCCTCCGCTCTTCATCGATTCTACATAGGGCTGTGCACAGTGAAAGCCGGCCCGCACTGCAATTCCGTGCTCGTTCAGAACAGTGCCGACATCGTGAGGATGAATCAGGCCGAGGCTGAAAGAAAACACGGCCCCCTGTTTTTTCGTATCCTGAGGTCCATAGACGTGAATCGCGTCGTTTTCCTCCGCTTTTTTCAGGGCATAGTCCATCAGCCGCGTTTCCGCTTTCATGATAGCGGGGAATCCGATCGACTCGATGTACTCGACAGCAGTCTTCAAAGCCAGAACGCCGGCAATGTGGGGAGTGCCCGCCTCGAACCTGTAGGGGCTTTCCTGAAAGATCGGGCCTTCCATCTTCACCTCGAGAATCATGTCTCCGCCGCTGAGAAAAGGAGGCATTTCCCGAAGGATCTCCCGCTTGCCGAACAGGACCCCGACTCCGGTGGGGCCGTAGAGCTTGTGGCCGGAGAAGAAGAGAAAATCCGCGTCCATCAGCTGGGTATTGACGGGGTGATGCACCGCGAACTGGGCCACGTCTATGACGACCTTCGCCCCGGCTGAATGCGCTTTTTCGATAATCAGGTCAATAGGATTGATAACTCCGGTCACGTTCGACATAGCGCTGACGGCTACCAGCCTGGTCTTTGGAGTAATCAGGCTGTCGAGCTGTTCGAGTTCCAGCATGCCGTTCTGAGGGTTGACCGGAATGTACTTCAGTACCGCCGATTTACGGCGGGCAAGCTGCTGCCACGGGACCAGATTGGCGTGATGCTCCATCTGGGTGACCAGAATTTCGTCTCCTGCCTGAATGTTGGTCTCTCCCCACGAGAAGGCGATTATGTTGGCGCTCTCGGTGG
>JBNGED010000040.1:0-10560 GCA_049975605.1 Sediminispirochaetaceae bacterium
AGCGGCTCCGGGGCCGGCGGTTGTGCAAAGGGATTTTTTGCCGGGAGCTACGGCCGCTCCATGAGCTCAGGGGGCCGGCGGTTGGGCGCCGGGAGCTACGGCCGCTCCATGGGCTCCGGGGCCGGAGCGTCTGCGGCGGCAGGATAATAATTGCCCGCCCTTCTCTTTTCCAAGTCTGGAAGCTTTTTCCGAAAAACAGTAAAGTAGTATTATAAGATAAATCGGATGGAAGGATAGGGCATGGCTTCACAGCAGGATGTAGCACGGATGGCGAATGTTTCACTGATGACGGTCTCGAGAGTCGTAAACGGCGATCCGAAGGTCAAACCAGCGACCAGGGAACGGGTCCAGCAGGCGATCGAAACCCTGAACTACTATCCCAATGCCGCCGCGCGCGCCCTGAACAGCCGAAAGACCATGACGGTCGGCCTGATGCTGCCGAGGGTCGACTATGTTTTATCGGAACCCTATTTTTCCCAGCTTATCTACAATATCGAGAAATCGCTTACTCCCCGGAACTACGACCTCCTGATCGGGACCGCCGAGCATCGGAACGGAAGGGACCTGACCCTCCTCTACAATCAGAAGAAGGTGGACGGTCTGATCATCATCGGTTCGCAGATCAATGATCCGAGGCTGCAGGCCCTGTCGGATAACTGCATTCCGGCTGTCCTGATACACGCCCGCAGCACACTCCCCTGCCTGAGCTACGTCGATGTTGACAACTTCAAGATCATCGAGTACTTCGTGGATTACCTCTGCTCCCTCGGTCACCGGCGAATCGGATTCATCGCCGGAGATCTCTCCGTCGTGAACGCCTACCACCGGTTGATTGGTTACAAACAGTCCCTCAGTACGAGAAGCATCCTCGTAGAGGATAGGCTCCTCTTCAACGGCGACTGGTCTTCCCACTCGGGTTATGAAGCCTTCCTCTATTTCAAGAGTCTCTCCAATCCGCCGACGGCGATCATTGCCTCCAATGACCACATGGCCATTGGTTTCCTCAAGGCGGCCTACGAACACAACGTGGATATTCCCCGGGACCTCTCCCTGGTGGGAATCGACGACATCGAGATGGCCTCCTTCACCACTCCCAAGATCACGACCATGCGGCAGCCGATGCACGATATCGCCTCTCTGGCGGTGGATGCACTGATCGATTCGATCAACTCGGAACCCCCCCGGGAATCCCGGGTAATCCTCGACGCGGAGGTCGTACTCCGCGATTCCTGCGGTCCCCGCCCGGCGTCTTAAAGATTCCACCAATTTTACTCTTGACAACTCACCGATGTGTGGTACCATTTATACATAATGTTTACGTTAACATTATAGTTTTGTATAATTTTTTAGTAAAAAAATCGTATAAAGGAGTCCAAAAATGGCACAAGCTACCAAAGTACTGTTAGTTGGGGAAACCTGGTTCGTTTTGAAACTGCATGTGAAAGGTTTTGATATGGTCCCCCTCGGCGGATATGAGAACTTCGCCGTCTGGTTCATGGATGCCCTCAAACAGTTTGATGATATCGAAGCGACTCACATGCCGAACCACGTGGCTTTGACTGAATTTCCCAGCACCGTCGAAGAGATGAAGCAGTACGATGTGATCATCTTCAGCGATACCGGGAAGAACACCATACAGCTCTACCCCGATATGTTTACCGTACCGATGGGCCCGAACCGGCTGGACGTCCTGCGCGATTTCGTCGCACAGGGGAACGGGTTCTGCATGAGCGGGGGCTGGAACTGCTTCGAAGGAATACGGGGGATCCCGGGTTATCACGATACCCAGGTCGAGGAGATCCTGCCGGTTAACATGCTGCCCTACGACGACCGGGTAGAAAAGCCCCAGGGGGTAAAGCCCGTCGTAGTTCAGAAGGACCATCCCGTGCTCAAGGGAATCGACACGGACTGGCCCCTCTTCCTCGGGTACAACAAGATCTCGGCCAAATCAGACGGCCGGGTCCTCGCTACCGTGGACGACAATCCCTTCATCATCGTCGGCGACTACGGCAAGGGCCGCACCATGGCTTTCGCATCCGATCTGTCCAAACACTGGGGAACGGGCTTCATCGAATGGAAGGACTACGCGGCATACTGGCGGAATACCATCAAGTGGCTTGCCGGCCGGGATTGATCGCCGGGATTGATCGCCGGGCTTCCTGACGCCCCCACCACCGCTTTGACCGGTGTGAGGATCGGGCGATGTGAGTATCGGGCGATTCAAATGAGGAATATTTCCCGCATAGCGGGTAAAAAAATTGGAGGAGAATATGAAAAAACTATGTGTAATGGTTGTAGCGGCGCTTCTGTGCCTTTCGTTCCCCTTGTTCGCCGGCGGCGGGCAGGAAGAGGCTGAAGCGGATGAGATGATAGTCTACCACTGGTGGACAGCCGGCGGTGAAAAAGAGGCTATCGACGCACTCTTTGCTGCATTTCTGGAACAACACCCAGACCTTGAGATTATAGAGAACCCCGTGTCCGGCGGAGGCGGAGGCGTCATGAGAGGCCAGATCAAGACGATGGTCATGGCGGGTAACTCGCCGGACACCTTCCAGCTCACGTACGGCACCGGCATGCTCGCATCCTTCGGCGAAGTACTGACCCCCATAGATGAACTCTTCGAAGACTTTCCGGTACCGGAGATGGTCAAGAAGATGGGTCAGGTCGACGGACACCAGGTATCGGTCCCCCTCAACATCATGAGGAACAACTGCCTGTGGTACAACAAGAAGCTCGTCGACGAGCTCGGCATCGATCTGGACTTCGACAGTTTCCAGGAATGCCTGGCGGCCTGTGAGAAGGCGAAACGGGCCGGATACGCACCCTTCGTGATCGGCGCAGGCGCCGGCCAGCAGTTCTGGCTGGGCCAGATTACCGAACAGATGATCCTCGGCGCCCCCAGCGGCGGACCGGAATACATCACCAGACTCTACAACGGCGAAGCGGACCCGGCCAACGACGCGGCCATCCGTGAGATGCTCACCTTCCTCAAGGCACTGATCGAGAACGGATACATCAATAATGATTACTCCGCCCTGACCTGGGACCAGGCCGCCGATGTACTGATGCGCGACGAAGGCGTATTCTACTCGATGGGCGACTGGGCCAAGGGCCACTTCACCGCTGCCGGATGGGAACCGAAGGTCGACTTCGACTACATCCCGAACCCCGGCACCGAAGGTTACTTCACCCTCCATTTCGATGGTTTCAGCCTCTGCAAGAACGCTCCCCATCCCGACATCACCATGGCATGGCTCGAGTTCCTGACGACAGCCGAAGCGGAGACCGCTTTCTGCCCGCTGAAGGGCGCAACTCCTCCGAGACTGGATGCACCGACCGACATGTACGACGAGATATCCCTCGACATTCTGGCCGACTTCCGGGACCCGGATACCAAAATCGTGCAGTCCATCTTCGCTCAGCCTCCCGAGGAATACCTCGGCGTATTCGGAAGCATGCTCAGCGGCTTCATGGAGAACCCCGATGTCGACAAGGGAGTCGCAGACTACGCGGCGGCATACGACGGTATATTCAAATAAGTTTCATTGATATAAGCATACATTTTTTCCGAAGGTGCCCACAATCCGGGCACCTTCGGGTATAATAGAACGGAGCTTCGAGGTAGCTCATGATACTCAACACGCGGAACAAACTATATATTACGCTCTTCCTTATCCCTGCATGTCTGCTGGTCGGACTATTCGTCTACGTCTTCCTCTCGTGGAGCATCAAAGTCTCCCTGACCGACTGGAGCACCATCGGCCGGATGGGGGTCTTCACCGGCCTCGCCAATTACCGTGAACTGTTCCAGAATGATCCCGTCTTTATCCGGGCGGTAAAACAGACCCTGATTCTGGCGGTATTATTCATCTGCCTGACTATACCCCTCGGAGTTATAACGGCGATTCTGCTCGACCTCGGCGTAAAGGGGCAGCGGGTATTCAGGACCATCTACCTGATCCCTCTCTCTTTCTCCTTCGTGGCCTCGGCGATCATGTGGAGCTGGATGTTCATGCCCAACCAGGGGGTGATAAACACGGTGCTCCGTTCGGTCGGGATGGGCTTCCTGGCGCAGCCGTGGCTTACATCCACCACCCAGGCGCTGCCCTCGATCGTTCTGGTCTATGTGTGGCAGTTCTCGGGATTCGCCACCCTGGTCTACTATTCAGGTATCGCCTCGGTCCCGGAGACGCTGCTCGACGCGGCCGAAGTGGACGGGGTGACCCTCACCCAGAAATACACGCTTATCATTCTGCCCCTGCAGAGGCCGGCAACCCTTACGGTCCTGCTCCTGCTGCTCATGTATTCCCTCAGGGTATTCGACTTTGTCTGGCTGCTGACGGGAGGCGGCCCGGCCTACTCTTCGGAGGTCCTGGCGAATTACATGTACCGGGTCACCTTCAACTACAATAGATTCGGCATCGGGGCCGCGATAAGCACCTTCATGTTCGTCCTCTCGGTGTTCATAATCGTTCTGCCGGTGCTGATCAGCTCCCTCAGGAAGGTTAAGGAGAAGACGGCATGAGCAGTGTAAAACGTCGTTTCAGATGGATCTATATTCCCCTCTTCATACTGGTGCTGATTTACCTTTTTCCGATCTATGCACTGGTGAACACATCCTTCAAACCCACTGAGGAGATAAAGTACGGGCCGGTACGGCTGCCTTCCTCTCCGACCATCGAATCATACGAGGATGCGTATGAACGGCTGAAGCCCTCCCTGCGCAACAGTATCATCATGACCGTCCTGGCAACACTTATCTCATCCTTCGTCGGTTCCATTACCGGCTACATCTTCAGCAAGTTCCGCTTCAAGGGGTCCGATATCCTCTTCCTCGTACTGATAATCGGGTTCTACATCGCCCCGCAATCGATCCTTATCCCCCTCGTCCTCTTTATGGGCCGGACGGGACTGTACAACACGATTACTTCCCTTGTCCTTACACATGTCGCCTACGGGGTGCCCATCACCACCATGCTCTTCAGGAATTATTACGACAACATTCCCGACGAACTGATCGACAGCGCAGTCGTGGACGGCTGCGACATTCCCAGGATCTACATGAGCATCTTCCTGCCGCTCTCACTGCCCGGCTTTGCTGTAGTAATGATTTTTCAGTTTACCAACATATGGAACGAATTCCTGTACGGTCTCACCCTCTCACAGGGAATCAACTCCCAGCCCGTCACCGTGGCAGTCTCGAACCTCAAGGGAACCACCGTGGCCGCCTGGAACCAGATCTGCGCCGGGGCGGTGATCTCGACCCTGCCGGTGGTGATCATCTACATGCTTCTGATGAATCTGATCATCAAGGGGCTGCTGATGGGCTCCGTGAAGGGCTGATTAAAACCGATTCGGACGAAGCATGCACTCACAAGGAGAGCGACAATGGGAAAAAAGAACCAGACAATCAGAGTTGGAATTATCGGGTGCGGCAAGATAGCGAACTCGAAGCACATGCCCGGTCTGGCCCGGATTGAGGGCGTGGAAATCTGCGCCTTCCAGAACCGGACGAAGTCAAAGGCAGTCACCGCCGCCGAACGCTTCGGCAGCGGCGATACCCGGGTATACGATACCTATGATGAGCTCGTTCAGGACCCTTCACTGGACGTCGTGCACATCTGTACCTCCAACGAAAGCCACTCCGCCATCTCGATCGCCGCCCTCGAAGCGGGCAAGCACGTGATGTGCGAGAAGCCGATGGCCCTCAACAGTCTGTCCGCGCGCGAAATGGTGGAGACCGCCGAGAAAAACGGGAAGCTGCTCTCCATCAGCTATCAGAACCGTTTCCGCGCCGATTCCCGGTACCTGAAGCAGCTCTGCCGCGAAGGCGGCCTGGGAGATATCTACTTCGCCAAAGCCCATGCCGTCCGGCGCAGACGGATCCCGACCTGGGGAGATTTTCTCGACAGGGAAAAACAGGGCGGCGGGGCCCTGATCGATATAGGGACCCACGCCCTGGACCTGACCCTCTGGCTCATGAACAATTACGAACCGCGGATGGTGACCGGCAAGGCCTACAATCTCTTCGGCCGCAAGGAGAACATAGAGCTCCGCATGACCCCCGAATCATCCCGGGAGTACGACATCGACGACTCGGCCTTCGCTCTCATCCAGATGAAGGACGGCGCTACCATCATTCTCGAATGCAGCTGGGCTCTTAATACCCTCGAGATCGGTGAGGCGAAAGCCACCCTGTGCGGTACGAGGGGCGGCGCCGACATGAAAGACGGACTGCGCCTCAACGGTGTCGCGCAGAACAATCTCTATGAGACCCGGGTGGATGCCGTTGACGAACTGGACCCCGGCTTCAGGGAGATGGAATCCTGGATCACCAGCATCCGCGAGGGAGATAATCCGGTCGTCCAGGCGCGTGAAGCCCTGGTAGTAGCCGAGCTCCTGGATGCAATCTATGAATCATCCGAGACCGGACAGCCCGACTTTTTCGATTAGCGGCGCGAAGCTTGTGTAATCCGCAGTTGTGCGTACAATGTACGCGCCCGTTGTTCAATCGCCCATCCCGCAGCTGTTTTCCCTTTCATATTTTTTTCTTCCTTGCCCGGAGTATAAACCGGGGGTACAATGGTACAAAATAAAAGAGATATGGAGGCGACCATGGATTTGGAACGATCGGATGGGAAGATTACTCAGAATCCCGGGAAGGCGGAACTGGAGCAGGTGATTGACGGAATCGGCCGGGAGTATGATTTCTGTATTCTGGGCGAAGGAGATTCATTCGTGCAGACCACGGGATCGGACGGCGGACTGCTGGTGCAGTACCGGGACGAGGAAGGAATGTTTGAGAGCGTCAGATCCGATCTGGATTCAGCGGCAGTCAAGGACATATTCATTCAATTCCTCAACGGGCAATCCGGCTGGAAAACAAGCATGGAGTTCTCTCAGATGGAGATGGGCGGCGCCGGGGCCGATTCGGGGGCCGCAGCCGACTCCGGCGGCGGGATCAAGACAGGCGCAGCCGACGGCAGCGGGGAGGGCCGGACCGAGAAGTCCTTCGCCGACCAGCTGAAGGATTCGGTGAAGAAGGAAGCCATGAACAGCGTGAACCGGGCTGCGCGGAAGATCACCCGGGGCGTATTCCGGAAGTTTTTTTAAGACCAATGAAAAATATAAAAGTACTAAGGATTGCCGCAGCCGTACTGGTATGCGTCTGCCTCGCCCCGGCCCTCGCGTCACAGACGATGGATGGACAGCAGGAGCTCTACCGGCTTCTGTTCACGGACTATCTTGGATATACCTTCAGGGCCTCATCGACCCTCGAAAGCCCGGACTACCCGTATATCGGGGACTACGGGATGCAGGTCCTCTTCGACGGAGACCAGCACACCGGCTGGTCGGAAGGTGCCGAAGGCAATGGAACCGGTGAAGTGCTCTGGCTGGAGATAGAAGCCGGCTGCGACACACTCCTGCTCAAGAACGGATTCGGCCGCTCGATGGACCTGTTCTACAAGAACAACCGGGTAGCCTCACTCGACGTCTCGCTGTGGATCGGATACCTGCCGGCAGCAATGGTGACCGAGTACGGTCCCCTCTATATTGTTGCAGATACCGGGCAGCAGGAGCCGATCCGGCTCGCAGACAAGCGGGACGTGCAGGAACACCGCTTCGACTTCGACTACGAAGCCGCCCGCCGCAAGGGCCTTCAGCTCGAAGATGAATTCATGGAGTTCGCCGAAGAAGAAGACCTCCCGCCCTTCATCGAGAAGACGGTCTTCCTATTACGGATGGAGATAACCGGCGTATACCCCGGCAGCAGGTGGAACGACACCTGCCTGACCGAACTGCGCTGCTTCGATTCCGCAAGCTTCGAACCAGTAGAGATGGACAGCCTCGAAGGGGCCCTGCGCTACCGCGAAGAGGACGGCATGTGGCGCTTCCTCTATGCTGAGAGGGGGCTGCTCTTCGATCCGTATCTGCTGAGCCCCGACGGCCGGTGGTGCGTTGCGTTCACCGCTCCGAAAAGCGCGGAAGGCCGTGTCGAGACCGGTTACGCACTCCTGCGCCTGCCCTACCCGGAGCTGTACGGGCACGAAGGATTCGAAGCGGCTGTGTCTTCGGGCAAGCTGCCGATCGAGTTCGAAGAATCCGGGGGCGGCGTTGATATGGTTTTCGACGACGGGAGCAGGATCAGACTGGAATAGAATCGGCTGTGTGATGACATGGAGCAGCCGCCTGCCGAACAATGACGCTATTCAGCTCGGAGTCAGCAGGCGGTTCACCCTTCAATGGACCTGTCCTCATCCGCCATGCGCAGCACTTCCAGATACAGCTCTTCCATCTCCTGCAGGGGCTTCTGGAAAATAGTCCTGGATACATTCGGATGGGCGGCGAGGGTTTCATGCAGCTGATAGTCGTTCAGTCCGGTGTGGATGATGTACTTGACGGACGGGTATGCGTGAAGGGAGGCAAGGATGAAGTCCTCGCCGCTCGAACCGGTCAGCCGCAGATCGACTATTGCCACTTCGACGGGGACAGCTCCCAGGATTTTATGGGCCTTCTCGATACTTTCCGCAGTATATACTTTTATCCCGAAATCTTCGAGAAAATAGGAGATGCTGTCACGGATGGCGGGTTCATCATCGAGAACGAGGACATTGAGGGTTGCGGGAAGCGTCACTGATCACCTCCCGAGACTGGCAAGCTTATAGTGAAGCAGCTGCCCCGCCCCTCTTCGGATTCAACCTCCATGGTTCCTCCGTGATCTTCTTTAATAATAAAATAGGAGACTGAGAGTCCAAGTCCGGTTCCTTTTCCCACCTCCTTGGTCGTGTAAAAGGGTTCGAAAATATGCGAGCGCTCATCCGCGGGAATTCCGGGCCCGTTGTCCTCGATCTCTATCTGTACTCTGTCTTCGACTCCGAACACCCTGAGCGTGAGCTGAGGCTTAAAATCCCGGCCCTGGTTCTCCCGGAACTCACGGTCGCACATTGCCTCGGCACCATTCCGCATAATATTGAGCAGTACCTGCTGCACTTTGGTGATTTCACAGGTAACAGGAGGGACCCCCGGCTGGTACTCCTTTTCAATCCTGATGTTCCTGAAATCATACTCCTTCTTGAGATTGTAATCGCTTCTCGCCAGTTCCACCGTCCGGTCCAGCAGTTCCCGGAGGTCGACTTCGCTCTTCTGAAAGCTGCTCTTGCGGGCGAAGCTGAGCATGTTCTGCACGATCCGCGAAGCCCGTTTGCCGGATTCGATCACGTTGTGCAGCATCTCGTCGATATTCCGCTCCGCCACGAAACCGTGGACCGCCTCGAGGGAGGTGCCGGCCCGATCGGCGGCTTTCCTGTTGGCCTCTATATCGGTAGTGAGCCGGTTTTTCACCACTACGGTATTCTGGATGATACCGGCCAGCGGATTGTTGATCTCATGGGCCATGCCGGCCGCCAGTCCTCCTACGGAGACCATTTTCTCGGACTGGATCATCATCTCCTCCAGCCGCGTCTTGTCGGTCACATCGTCGATTCGGATCACCGCCCCGTCTACTCCGTTGGCCACGAGGGGATAGATAGTGACATCCTCGTAGCGCACACTGTTTGCGGCACGGCATATGCGCTTATGGTGTGAAAATGGAATGCGGGTGCGGATGGTCTCGTCCAGTCTTTTCAATTCCTGCGCGTATTCGGGAATGAGGTCCTGGAGATGTCTCCCTTCCGCCGCGGCGGACTTGATACCGGTCAGCTGTTCAGCCTGCTGGTTCCACTGGATCACCCGGCTGTCCCTGTCCACCCCTATCAGAACGGAGGGCATGGAATTGATGATATTTGCCAGGAGGTTGCGCAGATGATCGATCTCGGTGGTCCTGGCGGCAACCTGCCGCCGCAGCGACAAGGTCCACAGTCCGATCAGGATCCCGCCGACAAGGACCAGTATCCCGGCGATCGAAACCCAGCGGGGAAGACCGCCGCTATCCAGCTGCCCGAACCATTTGTTCTGACTGCGGTAATAAAAAGAGCCGGTATTCTTCTTCAGCTCGGAGATGGTCCTGTCGACGGCAGCCAGATATCCGCCCGGGTCGCCTTCGGCGCCGGCAACATGCAGATCGAAGGGATGGAAGACCATCTGGTTCGTGCTTATTTTCAGATTCCCCGGAATCGAGTATGCCTGGAGCCGGTCGGCGAGTCCGGCATCCAGTTCCCCCCTGGATATAGCGGAGAAGAGGATGTCGTAGCTCGGTACCGATATGAACTCACACTCGATCCCGAACTGCAGGATCAGGTTGTACATGACCGGATAGAAGAGGCTGTTCCGCACATAACCGACCCGCTTTTCCTTCAGGTCCAGAAGGGAAAAAATATCCGATTTTTCCTTCGTGAAAACCCGCCCCCATGTGGTCAGAAGGGCCTCTTCACTGAAGTCGAACCGTTCGTCCCTTTCTGCTGTATAGCCGAGGGGCACTATCAGATCGACCTTCCCCTCGGCCAGCAGTTCCATGCTCACCGGGAAGGTGACCCTCTTCCACTCGAGGGCCCAGCCCGCCTCCTCGGCAATGCGTTCGAGCATATCAACGGCAAAACCCTGCACTCCATCGGAATTGAACTC
>JBNGED010000041.1:0-6428 GCA_049975605.1 Sediminispirochaetaceae bacterium
AGCTTATGATTGACTTTTTATAGGAGTGTGTATGATGAAAAAAGCGTTATTAATTCTTCTGCTTGTCTTCCTGGCTGTCGGTATGCTGTTTGTCGGCTGCAAACCGAAGGAAGAGATAGTCACAGAGGAGCCGGCGGAGGAGGTACAGGACACCCTGGTCTATGCAACCACCGACAAGATTTCGGACATGGACCCGGCCAACGCCTACGATTTCCACACGTGGGAATTGTTCCGCAACATCAATGTCGGTCTGCTGAGGTACAAACCCGGTACTACCGAGCTGATACCGGGCCTGGCAACGGAATACACGGCGAACGACGCCGGTGATGAGTTCACTTTCAAGCTGCGTGAGGGCCTGAAGTTCAGCGACGGGACTCCCTTCAACGCGGAGGCGGTGAAGTGGTCCATCGAGCGAGTCATGAATATTGCCGGCGACCCGTCCTGGCTGGTAACCGACTTCGTCGATTCCGTCGAAGCGGTTGACGAGTACACCGTACGCTTCAACCTTCAGGGTCCGGTCGGATTCTTCCCCTCCCTGGTGGCGACGGTTCCCTACTTCCCCGTGAATCCCGAGATCTTTCCCGCAGACCAATGGATCAACGATCCTTCCGAACTGAAGGGAGGCCAGATATCCGGCATGGGTCCCTACAAGGTGGTCAGCTTCAAACGGGATGAGGAGGTCATCCTCGAAGCGAATACCGAATTCTACGGCGACGCCCCGGCTATCAATCGGATCGTGATCCGCTACTATGCCGACGCGACTACCATGCGGCTGGCCCTCGAGAACAACGAAGCGGACCTGGTCTACAAGGAACTCAATCCTTCGGACAAGGTCGACCTGATCGCCAACGACGCGTACAACAACTACGAGATCGCCAGCTCCTACATTCGGTATCTCTGCTTCGAGACCTCCGAGAGCTACTTCAAGGACAAACGGCTCCGGCAGGCGGTAGCGGCAATGATAGACCGCCAGCCCCTGATCGACAAGGTCTTCCTCGGTCAGATGGAGCCCCTCTACTCGATGGTACCGAAGGGCATGAGCTGGCACACGGATGATTTCAAGACCGAACTCGGCGACGGCAACATCGAACTGGCGGAATCACTGCTCAAGGAAGCCGGCTATTCCGCCGACAATCCCTTCGAGTTCGAGCTGTGGTACACTCCGTCTCACTACGGCGACACTGAGGTCGACATGGCCGAAGTACTGCGCGAACAGTTTGAGAAGAGCGACCTCCTCGACGTGACCGTGAAGTCCGCCGAGTGGTCCACCTACATCGACAACTGGGACACCAAGACCATGCCGTCGTTCCTGCTGGGATGGTACCCCGACTACATGGATCCGGACAACTACACTGCCGCATTCGCCGGGACCTCCGGTTCCGCCGGCATGGGAATTTACTTCTCCGATCCCGATTGGGATGCTCTCTTCAAGAAGGAACAGACTAGCGTCGATCAGAACGTGCGCGCCGAGGTATTCGAGGAGATTCAGATGGCCTGGACCGATGAGGTCCCCACTGCTCCGATCTTCCAGGGCAAGCTCTACATTTTTACCCAGCCCAATGTAAAGGGTGTGATCGTAGGTACCGATATGGTCCTCCACTATGACACCCTCTATTTCGAGTAAACCGAATATGGTATAAAGTAACAATCCGGAGGCCCCGATGCGCAATCGGGGACCTCCGGTTTATATTCTCAGGGAGTGTATTGGATAAGATATGAAGCGACTACTTAGATACGCGTTGATTCGAATCCTGCTGACGATTCCGATGCTGTTTATCCTTCTGTCCCTTGTGTTTTTTGTGCTGCGGGTGATGCCGGGGGATCCGGTGAAGGCAATGCTGGGGGCCCACGCTCCGCCCGAAGTCATAGAACAGAAGCGACAGGACCTCGGACTGGACAAACCGATGGGAGTGCAGTACGTGGAGTACATCGGGCAGCTGGCGCGCTTCGATCTCGGGGATTCGATGATCTACAAGCAGAGGGTGAGCCAGCCTATCAGGGAGAAGCTGCCTGCCACCCTTGAACTGGCCGTAGTGGGCATGCTGTTCACCCTGCTGTTCGGCATTCCCCTGGGGGCGTTCTCCGCCAGCAAGCGGAGATCCGCCAGGGATCTCGGGATCCGGCTGTACGGGAACGTGGTGTACTGCATTCCGGTCTACTGGATGGGGCTCATGCTCCAGCTGATCTTCGGTATCTGGCTGGGATGGCTGCCGATCGCCGGGAGGACCGGAGGGAGGGTCTTCCCCTCGATGTTCGAGCGGACAGGGTTTTACGTCATCGACACCATCATTACCGGCAATTACGCCGCCCTGGGTGATGTTCTGACCCATCTTCTGCTGCCGGCGATCACCCTCGGGCTTGTGCTCTCCGGTGTATTCGTCCGTCTTACCAGAGCAAATATGCTCGATATTTTGAAGAGCGACTTCATCATTGCCGGACGGGCACGGGGCCTGCCGGAGAGGAAGCTGGTCTACAGCCACGCGCTGAAGAACGCGCTGATCCCGATTCTCACCATGATGGGGCTGCAGTTCGCCCTCCTGCTGGCCAACGCGGTCCTGACGGAGACCACCTTTTCCTGGCCGGGAATGGCCCGGCTGCTGCTGGAGCGGATCTACCTGCGGGATTACCCGACGGTGCAGGGGGTAATCGTCATATTCGCCCTCACGGTGAGCCTGATCTCCCTCTTTGTGGACCTCATCTATGCCCTGATCGATCCGCGGGTGAAATATTAGGAGGAGTACGTGGATTCAACTGCAAAATATTCACTGGCCGGGATAATCGGCAAGCCCTTCAGGCTGTATGCCAGGGCGCACAAAAAATACGGGGCCGAATGGGTCCTGCTCACCATAGGGGCGGTCATCATTCTGGCGATTGTCTACATGGCAATTTTCCCCGAAAGTCTGGCGCCCTACGATCCGCTTGACCAGGAGGCCGGTCCGCAGCTGTCGCCGCCGACCGCGGAGCATCCCCTGGGGACCGACAACCTGCAGCGGGACATCCTCTCCCGGGTTATCCACGGTTCGCGCACCATCCTGGGGGTGGCCTTCTTTTCGGCCCTCCTGTCGACACTGGTCGGCATACCGATCGGACTGATCTCGGGATATGTAGGAGGCGTCCTGGACCGGGTCCTTTCACTGATAATGGACTCCATCTACAGCTTCCCGGGGCTGATCCTGGCCATTGCCTTCGCCGCGATGCTGGGGCCGGGTGTCATCAATATCACCCTTGCCGTGGCGGTGATCTACATCCCGACCTATTACCGGCTGGTGCGCGGGCAGACCCTCAGCATCAAGGAGGAGGTCTACGTCGAGGCGGCCAGGGCGATCGGAGCAAAGCGGCTGACGATTATGCTCCGCTATATTTTTCCCAACATCATTGCGACCGTGGTGGTTATTTTTTCCCTCAACATCGCCGATGCCATCATGACCGAGGCGGCCCTCTCCTACATAGGACTGGGACTTCCCGCCAGTATTCCGGACTGGGGGATGGACCTCTCGATGGGGAAAAAATTCCTGCCCTCCGGGGTATGGTGGATGATCACGTTCCCGGGCTTCATGATTATGATCCTGGCCCTCGGATTCACCCTGGTCGGCGAGGGACTGTCCGAGATCCTGAATCCAAGATTACTGGAGAAGTAATACGTGGCTGAAAAAATACTGGAGGTAAAAAACCTCTCCATAGACTACCCGATCAATATAGGAACGGTACAGGCGGTGAAAAATGTAAGCTTCCACCTGAACCACGGCGAAGCCCTCGGCCTCGTAGGAGAGTCGGGCTGCGGCAAGTCCACACTCGGACTTTCCATATTGAAAATGGTCCGGCCCCCCGGAGTTATTACCGGCGGAGAGATTCTGTACAAGAACCGCGACATCGTCAGGATGCGGAACCGCGAAGTCATGAAGGTCCGGGGACAAAACATCGCCATGGTCTTTCAGAACCCTCTCACCAGCCTGAATCCCCTGTTCCGGATCGATCGGCAGTTCCTTGAAACGATCCGGCAGCATGAACCGGGGACCAGCCGGCGCGCTGCGATGAAGAGGTCTGAAAGGATCCTCGACGCCCTCGGGATCGAACCGAAGCGGCTCTACGAGTATCCTCACCAGCTATCGGGCGGTATGCGCCAGCGGATCATGATCGGACTCGGTCTCATCATGAATCCGGACATCGTGGTGGCCGATGAACCGACCACCTCCCTGGACGTTATCGTCGAAGCGGGCTTCATCGATATGCTGAAGCGGCTTCGGAAGGAGTTCAATCTCTCGATCATTCTGATCACCCACAATCTCGGGATGGTGGCGGAGATCGCCGACCGGCTCGCGGTCATGTACGGTGGAAGGATCATCGAAGAAGGCGAGGCCGGTACGGTCTATCACAACATGCTTCATCCCTACACCTACGGACTGATCAACTGCGTACCCAATATCAACCTGGAACAGGAGGAACTGGTCACCATGCCGGGAAGTCCCCCCGACCTGGTCAATCCGCCCAGGGCATGCCTTTTCGCTGACCGCTGTCCCTACGTAATGGATATCTGCAGGCAGGAGGAGCCTCAGCTGGAGGAATTTGAAGAGGGACACAAGGCGGCATGCTGGCTGCACAGAGAAGGAATACACACACCATGGAAGAACTAGTACGAGTAGAACACCTCACGAAGAACTTTCCCGTCAACAAGTCGCTGGTGGATTACCTTTTTTCCGGTTTTTCACAGGCATACGTCCATGCAGTCGATGATATATCCTTCGACATCAAGAAAGGGGAGGTCCTCGGTCTGGCAGGGGAGAGCGGTTCCGGGAAGTCGACCACCGGACGCCTGATACTGCGGCTGATAGAACCGACCTCCGGAGAAGTGTATTACCGGGGAGAAGACCTGCTCGCCTTTCCTTCGAGCCGGATGGAACGGGTGCGGGAGAAGATGCAGATCGTTTTTCAGGACCCAAACTCATCCCTGAGCCCCAGGATGAGCCTCGGCGAGGCCGTCGGGCACCCCCTGAAGATCCATAGAAAAGGGAATGCCGCCGAGCGGAAGGAACGGGTCCTGAAGCTGATGGACGACATCGGACTGAGTCCCTCGGACTTCTACTACCGGAAGTATCCCCACCAGATCTCCGGCGGACAGTCCCAGCGCGTCGTGCTGGCCCGGGCCCTGATAACCAATCCGGACTTCATCGTCGCCGATGAGCCGATCGCCATGGCGGATGTCTCCGTGCGGGCCCTGATACTGGAACTCATGCGGCAGCTGAAGCACGAGTTCGATCTCACCTATCTCTTCATCACCCACGATCTCGCCACGGCCAAGTACCTCTGCGACCGGATCGCGATCATGTATCTCGGACGGATCGTTGAGATCGGAAGCCGGGACGAGCTGTTCTCCAATCCCCACCATCCCTACACCAAGGCCCTGCTCGCGGCGGTGCCGATTCCGGACCCGTATCAGAGGAGGCAGCACGCGATCGTACGGGGCGAGATTCCGAGCGCCATCGATCCGCCGTCGGGCTGTCATTTCCACCCGCGCTGTCCCCACGCCATGCCGAAGTGCAGGGAAGGGCGCCCGCCCCTCAAGGAGGTGGCGCCGGGACACCAGTCGGCGTGTCTGCTTGATTGATGAACTATTTTACCCGGTATTGCTGACAAACAGGGGTACTTTTGGTAGGATAAAGCCCAGCTATGAAGAAGATTATCGTCGGGGCGGGAAATGTCGGCCTGCAGCTTGCCAAGAAGCTGATTGACGAGAAGCACGATGTGGTTATTATTGAGCGGAATATCGACAGGGTCCGCCAGGCATCGGGCACTCTCGACTGCATGGTCGTGCACGGTGAGGCGAACAACAGAGAGACGCTCAAGGAAGCTTCGATCAACGAAGCTGATTTTTTTATCAGCGTCACCGAGTCGGATGAACTCAATATGATCGCCTGCGGTATGGTGGCCAGTGAATATGAAGTACCTTTCAAAATCGCCAGGGTCAGGAATTTCGAATACACATCCTCCTCGATAGCTCAGAAGCCCTTCTTAGGCATAGATTATATCGTCAATCCGGAAATAGAAGCGGCAAGGGCGATTCTCCGATCAGTCGAGCACGGAGCCACCAGCGACATCATCAATTTCGAGGGGACCAGCTTCCAGATGAGGACCATGGTCATCAACGAGTACTCCCGTTTCAGGGACCGAAGGCTTGAGGATGTGAAGCAGGAAGTCCAGTATGACTTCATCGTGGCCGTAATCGTGAGAGAGAACGGCTATATCATTCCCCAGGGCGATACGGTGATACGGGATCGGGACACCCTCTACCTGATCGGGACAAAGGAACACCTCGAGACGGCCTTCAAGACGGAGGGCAAGCCCCGTGAGGAGCTGAAGAGGATCGTCATAGTCGGCGGCGGCCGTATCGGCAGTTATGTCGCCCGGCATCTTATCTTTTCCAATGAGAAGGA
>JBNGED010000041.1:6438-7725 GCA_049975605.1 Sediminispirochaetaceae bacterium
GCAGAAACGGAATGTAGTGCTCATAGAACGGGATTACGAACGTTCGAAGCAGCTGGCCGAAGAGTTCCACCAGGCCCTGGTTCTGTACGGGGATGTCTCGGATGAAGGGATCCTCGAAGAGAACAATCTGGGCGACTACGACCTCCTCATCAGCGCTACCGGCAATCAGGAACTGAACCTGGTGACATGCATGTACGCCAAGGGGATCGGCATCAAGCGTTCCATAGCGCTGGTGAACAAGAATGATTTTCTCAAGATGTCCTCCAAGCTGAACATTGATACGACCATCAGTATGAACAATGCGGTGGTCAACTCCCTGTTGAAGCTGGTCAGGAAGGGAACCGTTCACAGCATCCACGCTGTCAGCGGGGGCAACCTCGAGGTTATCGAGCTCAGCGTCGAATCCGGGAGCAGGGTGGCCCATAAATCGATCAAGGACATCAAGCTGCCGTACCATTCGCTGCTGCTGTTTATTTCGCGGGGAGATGACAACTACCTGCCCCACGGGAACGACGTACTGTTGCCCAACGATACGATAGTGCTCATCACCCGCAAGGAAAATATCAACAAACTGGACCAGCTCTTCGCGAGGACACAGAAGAAAAAATGAAGATACCGGTCGTCCTGCATCCTATCAGGTAAGCGGCAATACAGCCGACGATCCCTACTGTTCCAACTCTCCCTTTGTATGCTGCGACAGATACTCTCTCGCCATTCTGCGGCCTTCGGCCTCGTCCACCCGGGTCAGGAGCAGGGCGCCGGCGATGAACAGGACCATGATCGAAAGGATGCCGATCCGGTTGCTGTTCGTGAAGAGGGTCACGGTGCCCATCATAAAGGGGCCCAGTACAGCGGCGAATTTTCCGAGCATATTGAAGAAGCCGAAGAACTCCGCCGCCTTGTTCTCAGGTATCAGGCGCGTATAGTAGCTGCGGCTCAGGGCCTGGATACCGCCCTGGAAGAGCCCGACCATAAATGCCAGAGCATAGAAGTGCCAGCTCACCTTCATGAAAAAGGCGAGCAGGGTAATAAAACTGTACGCCAGGATGGCGATGTAGATCGCTTTTTTTACTCCGATCTTTCCCCCGAGCCATCCATAGGCGAGGGCGGCAGGGAAGGCGACGAATTGGACCATCAGCAGGGCGACGATCAAAGATTCCGAGGGGAAGCCGAGGGAGGCCCCGTAATCCACCGCCATCCGGATGATCGTGTCCACGCCGTCGATGTAGAACCAGTACGCAAGCAGGAAAATACCGACGACCTTCAGGTGACGGAGATCCTTCAGAG
>JBNGED010000041.1:7735-10556 GCA_049975605.1 Sediminispirochaetaceae bacterium
GTCCTTCAGAGTGTTGCGCAGCTGGAGCCACCCGCCGCGGAAAGCTTTCCCGAGGGGGAGGGGGGATTCGACTTTCGGTTCGGGTACGAATAACATGATCGGAATCGAAAAAACGGCCCACCATACGGCGACGCTTATGAAGGCGATCCTTATCGCAGTAGCGCCGTCGGGAATACCGAACAGCTCCGGCTTGAGGAACATAACAACGTTGATCAGGAAGAGCAGCCCGCCGCCGATGTAGCCGAGGGAGAAGCCCAATGAGGAGACGAAGTCGACCTTCTTCTCGGAAGCGACGCCCGGGAGGAGAGAATCGTAGAAAATGTTCGCCCCGGAGAAGCCCACCGTGGCCGTGATATAAAAAACGACCGCCAGCTGCCAGTACCCCATCCGTACGAACCAGAGGGCGCCGGTCATGATGATCCCCAGGAAGGCGAAAAAGATGAGGAACTTCTTCTTGGCGCTGCCGCGGTCCGCCACGGCCCCGAGGAACGGCGCCAGAGCGGCGACGATGATGGCGGAAATGGAGTTCGCCATGCCCAGGTAGAATGTGCTCTGCTGCAGGTTCGTGGGATCAGCCCAGTACGATTTGAAGAAGACCGGAAAAAAACCGGCCATCACCGTGGTGGCGAAGGCGCTGTTGGCCCAGTCGTACAGGGCCCAGGACCATATCGACGATTTGGAATCTTTCATTGATCACTCTCCTCCTCATGGAAATTCTTCTCTATGGTCTCACAATTTTTAATGCTGTTCCGCAGCCACTGCAGCAGCAGAACTTCCTGTTCCTCCTCCGTAACGTGCCAGTCCAAGCCGGACGCCCGCAGGGCGTGTACGAGATGGTGCAGGGTGAGGGCGCAGGAGACGGAAATATTGAAACTCTCGACGAAACCGAACATGGGGATCTTCATGAATTCATCCGCCGAATCGAGCAGTACCCGGCTCAATCCGTCCAGCTCATTGCCGAAAAAGAAAGCGGCCTTGCCCCTGGAGAGGTCGAATTCCTCGAGGTTGACATCTTCGGCATGCGGAGATGTCGCGACGATACGGTAGCCCCGGCGCCTGAGTGTCTCCACCGCCGCGGCGGTGTTCTCTTCGGACCGGCTGTATCTGGTGAGAGAGAGCCACTGCTTCGTCCCGAGTTCCACCTTCGGGTTGACCTCGTATGTATTGCGGTTCTCGATGATGTGCACATCCTGAATACCGAAACCGTCGCAGCTTCGCAGGACCGCGCTGGCATTGTGGGGCTGATAGATGTCTTCCAGGGCGACGGTGATGTAACGGGTGCGTTCGGCGAGTACGGAGCGCATCTTGCGCAGACGTTCAGAAGTGACAAAGGACGATAGATAGGCAATGAGCCGGCTCTGCTGGACTTCCTTCATTGTGGATATAAAGTAGCCGTTCCCCCGGGATAAATCAATAGCTGCGGAAGTCAGGGGCGTGTATATTCAGTCGCCTATATCGCAGGCGTCTCTTGCCGGACCCCTCAATAGCTGCGGCCTTTGCCCGAGTCGGTTATTTCAACGAGCTCCGGCGGATAGGGAGCCATGAGATACTGGTCCAGGAGATACTGATTGTCGAATCTGATCGCCCAGCTGAGCAGGAGGTGAATAATAGTGCCGGCGGGAATGCGCTCGTCCCGGTATTCCTCCAGGCTGTTGAGGAAGAACTCCCGTTCTTTCGGCAGCAGATGTTCGGACAGACCCCCGAAGGCATGCTGGAAGGCGTGGATCATATTGGTGAATTGGGGCGGTTCGGAAAAAAGCGACCGCAGCCGGGCTTCATACCGATTCAGTATCTCTTCGAGGCCCAGCTGTTCGTGGTTGGCGGTGATCTTGCCGAGTTCCCGCATGATCTCCTGGTTGTAGGCCATGAAGAGCAGTTTGGCCCGGGTGTGAAAATCTACCAGGGCCTGCATACCGGATTCCTGCTTTACTTCCCGGAACCGTGTCAGTGTGAACAGACTGGTAAAAAAATGTTCCCGTATGGTGAAGTTCCGCAGACGGCCTTCATCTTCGACGGGATAGCCCGGGTAAGTGTCGACGATGTATCCGCCGAAGAGTCCTCTGCCCTTCGCCATGGAGCTCTGGGCCTTCTTGCTGTTGTAGGATTTTACCTGCCAGGGCCCGCAGGAAGGCGAACGGGACTTCAGGACGAAGCCGTCTATGCCGGTGACGTCCCTGAAAAAAGTGGAGGTAAAGGCGTTCATCTCCGCCGTGACCTCCCGTCCGGTAGCAGGCTGGAAAAGAACCTTCTCTTCTCCGCTTTCGACCAGACGCACCGGCTGGCGGGGGACGCCGAGTCCGATCTCCACTTCCGGACAGACGGTGATGCATTCGACGTGAGGCACCATTTTTTTTACTACCGGATCGAGGATGGTCTGGCCGTTGTAGCGGCAGCTCTCGAATCCGAGGCATTTACTGATGAATACACGCGGACGGGGGAAATCCATACAACTCCTCCTCTGTGGTTCGAAGCCTGCAGTTTTATGGAATGATCTCCGAGTATTTCGTTGTTCTGTTGCGTCCCTTCTGTTTGGAGGCGTAGAGGGCCTTGTCTACCTTCTGCAGCAGAGATTTGGATGAATCGACGTCGGGAATGTATTCAGCGACGCCCAGGGAAATATAGACGGACTTCTTACAGCCGGAAGTGCTGTGGTTGAAGGCGGCTGCTTTGACCCGAAGGCGTTCGGCGATTTCATATGCCTTCTGCTCATCGGCGTCCTGGACCAGGACAACGAACTCCTCGCCGCCGTAACGGGCGCCGATGTCGTTGGGGCGGAGGTTCCCGCGGATAATGGAGCTTACCGCTTTGAGCACTTCGTCCC
>JBNGED010000042.1:0-10474 GCA_049975605.1 Sediminispirochaetaceae bacterium
CTGCGGGGTCGGGCAGGCCTGCTCCCCGGACGGCTTGCCGTGCAGGCGCCGGGACTGCTACAATAGCCGTCCCGGGAGGAACACAGATGGATAATCGATGGCAGGAGAACGGAAGATATTTTCTCAAATCACGCTGGCCGGAACTGGCAAATATGGAGACGGGGCGGAAAAAAAAGGCGCCTCTGCCGGAGATGCAGAAGCCGCCCCGGGCGGACCGTTTGATACCGCTGCCTGCGGTCGAGGAAGTAGCGGAGTCCTTCGGGCGCGATGTGTCCCTCACCGAGGCGATCCGGCGCCGGGAATCCACGCGCACTTTCGGCCCCGATCCGCTTACGGTTCCCGAACTGGCGTATCTGCTGTGGGCGGCCCAGGGAGTCAGGATACAAAAACCGAGGGTCACCTTCCGTACCGTTCCTTCCGGCGGGGCCAGACACCCCTTTGAGACCTACCTTTTTATTCAAAGAGTGGAAGGTCTGGAGCCGGGCCTCTACCGTTACCTTCCGCTGGACCACAATCTCGATTTTATCAGATCGGAGAATGAGAACAGGCTTACAGCCCTCCTCGATGAAGCGCTCCTGCAGCACAACTTCGGCGCCGCCGCGACCTTCGTGTGGACCGCGGTCCCCGAGAGGTCCGAGTACGCCTACGCCTCGGAAGCAGCGCGGCTGATTCTCCTCGATGCCGGACATGTCTGTCAGAACCTCTACCTCGCCTGCACCGCAGTCGGCTGCGGCACCTGCGCAGTGGGGGCCTACGATCAGGAGAAGACCGATGCCCTGCTCGGTGTCGACGGGGCGGATGAGTTCACGGTATACGTTGCTCCGGTGGGAAAAATCGACCGGGCGAAGGGCGCCTAGGCCCTCCCGGCCTTCGCCAGCTCCCGATCGATCAGCGCTTCGAGGATGGCGCCGATTTCGATGATCAGCGGTTTGCAGGAACCATTACTGTCTTCATAACGCTCCTTCAGATAGCTGCAGTCCGTGGAGCCGACCTTTGCCTCTATATCGCGGAAGAGCTCTTTCTCGAGTCCCTTCAGATAGTCGCTTTCGTGGGCCCGCTCCTTGATAAAAAGAGCGCTGAGGGCCATCAGTCCGCCGGTGAGGGCGCCGCAGGTCTTCTGCACTCCCATCCCCCCGCCGAAGCCGGCGGCCAGCCTGAGCCCTTCCGGGGACAGGTTCAGCCGGTAGACCCGGTTGGCCGCGTGCAGGATCGTCTCCGAACAGTTGAGGTCCTCTTTTTCGGCCAGATCGTTCTGTATCAATTCAACCATTGTTCCATTCTTTTTCATGGCGGTATTTTACCTGTTTTTCCTGCGGGTGAACAGTCTTTCCGGGAAACGGACGGGATGCTTTGCACTTCTCTAATCCCTGGGAGTAAACTCATACATTGCCTGATCGAAGGTAATGCGTCCCGTGAGAATTTTCTTCAGATATTTCCTGCTGAATTTCCGATAGAACACTTCGAAGGCGAGTGAAGTGTTCCCCTCCTGCCACCTGTCCCGTACCGGCGCGTAGAACTCCCGGTACCAGGCCGGTGTCAGTTTCTGGATATAGGGAGCGCGGTTGAGTTTCTCCTTCAGATGTACGGCATAGACGTGTACCAGCTGGGTGTAGAGAAAGGTATAGAATCCCTGCCGGCGCCGGCATCCTTCGAATCCGGGTACGAGTTCTTCGATCTGTGATATCCCGGCGAAGATCCGGTACTCCTCCTCCGGACTTCTGCGCAGCATCACGATTTTCCGCCTTGCCGACTGGAGCAGCCCTCGCAGGAAGCTGTGCCTGCTTTTTTTCTCGATAAACAGGCGGAATATTTCACCGAGCCAGATGGAATCCGGGTCCTCGAACGAGTTCCACAGTTTGACCAGCTCAACAAAGATATCGGTCTCCCTTCTTCCTGGAAAAAGGTAGAGCAGCGAGTTCCTTCGGATGTAGTCAACGGCATTACGGTAGAGGTTTTTATACCAGCTGCTGAGGAGCTCTTCCTTTGACTCCGGTTCCCGGCTGTGTTTACGCAGGAACCAGGATCTGTTGAACTCACAGATCTCCCTTTCGAGCCACGCCCAGGTCTCCGGCCGTTCCACACGGAATTCTTCCTCCGGTATAATATCAAACGCACCTGTTCGCATGTGAAAGGAGTATTTTTTCCCGAGCAGCTCCAGGTTCCCGTTGGAAAGCCGCGGAGGCAGGGAGAATGGAAGTTCAAAGCGGGTTATCTCCGCGGTGAGGTACTCCTTCTCCTGATATTTCGCCACCGAGACACGATGATTCCCGTCTCTCACGAAATAGTATCCGCCGTACTCTAATACACTGATGGCATCGCTGAGGGACCCCTTGATCATGAGTTCATAGATTGTCGTCCAGCGCCGCGCAAGCCATCTCTTGACGGGATAAAAATCCCTGGAGAACTCCTGACTGCGGTTCTCGGTGCCGATGATTCTCCGGACTTTGATGTCCCGAATGCCCGCGTACACCTCGCCGGCAGGGGGCGCATACTGAAGAGCTGAATTGATTGTGAGCACCAGGTTATTCTTTTTTCTCCAGAAGAACAGCTGGTTCGTCTGTCTCCGGCCTATTCTCAAAGCCTTGTCAAATGCAGCCAAAGCTTCCTGACGCTGATATGAATTCATCATTTTGAATACAATCAGTGTAAAGCTTCCGAACTGAACTGTACAGGGCCCCCTTCGGAGCAAACCCTGCACAGAACCTGAGATAGTGTAGATTGTTCAGCAATTCTATCAGAAGGGAACTTTCTGATTTTTTGCCATGTGGATCCTGGGGCCGCCCTTCTTCGCCTTCTTCCCCGGGGAAGCGCCGCGGCCCGATCCTTTTGAGCTGTAGCGGTCTTTTTTCCCGGAGGAGGACGGAGCCGGCCGGTTCCGCTTCTCCTTCATCATGTCGGCTTTAACGGTACGGCCGCGGTAGGTGAAGCCGTCGAGGGAACGGAATACTTCCTCGGCGAACTCCTCGTCCACCTGCATATTGCTCCAGGATTCGTTGATCCGTATCCGGCCGATTTCGATTCCGCGGACCCGGGTACACTGGTTGACCAGGCCGATCAGATCAGGCGGTTCGACTCCGTCCCTTTTTCCAAGACCGACCCTGATCCCGATGAAGCCCTCTTCCGGTCCGGCCGTACGGCGGGGAGCTCCGCTGCGGTTGCGGGAACGGCGGTCTTCCCGGCTGCCGCCGGTTCTGCCCGCGCGGTCCCGGTCGTACCTTTCACGGCCGCTGCGCGCCCGGTCTCCGGAGGATTTTTCCCTGACCGGCTTCATGTCGGGCAGGCCCCGGTAGTACTCGAGCATGTGGGAGAACTGCATGCCGATGATTTTGTGCAGCAGGTCCTCGCGGTCGAGTCCTTCCAATTTCTCCCTGATGGCCGGCATGAAGGCCTGCAGCTGTTCGGTCTCCGCCGGCGTCTCTGCGAGGCGTTCGGCGAAATCGAGGAGCTGGCGCTGAAATATGTCCTCTCCGCCGGGAATATCGCTCGGTTTGATGCTCGTCTTGATCACCCGCTCGATGTGCTGGAGCCGGCTTTTTTCCCGGGCCCCCACGATGGCGTAGGAACAGCCGGTCTTGCCGGCCCGTCCGGTCCGCCCGCTGCGGTGAGTGTACATGTCGATCTCGTCGGGCAGATCGTAGTGGATGACGTGTGACAGGTCCTGCACATCGAGGCCCCGGGCGGCGATGTCCGTAGCCACCAGGAGCTGGAGGTTCCTGCGGCGGAACTTGTTCATCACGAATTCCCGCTGGGCCTGTGAGAGATCGCCGTGAAGGGCTTCGGCGTCGTAGCCGTCGCCGATCAGTTTGTCCGCGATCTCCTGGGTCGATATCTTGGTCCGGCAGAAGATGATGCCGTACATGTCGGGATTGTAGTCGACGAGGCGCTTGAGGGCGGCGTATTTTTCCCCGGACCGTACCAGATAGTGGGTGTGCTCGACGCTCTCGGCGGCGGCGTTCTTGCGCCCGATGGTAATGTTCAGGGGGTAATGCATGTAGGTGTCGGCGATCCGCGCCACTTCGTTCGGCATGGTGGCCGACATGAGAATGGTACGCCGTTCGGCCGGGGCCGCTTCGAGGATCGCGTCCAGGTCCTCCTTGAAGCCCATGTTCAGCATGATGTCCGCCTCGTCGAGCACCAGGTACTGCAGGGTACTGATGTCGGCCTTGCCCTTGGAAAGCAGGTCGAGGAGCCGTCCCGGGGTTGCAACCAGGATGTGCACTCCCTTCCGCAGAGAGCGGATCTGATCGCCGTAGCCCGCCCCTCCGTACACCACGTCGATGGCGATGTGGGGAAGGTTGGCGGCGTATGCCTGCAGCTCCTTGCCGATCTGGATGGCCAGCTCGCGGGTCGGACAGAGAACGAGGGCCCCTACTTCCCGGGGCTGCTGCCGCAGCTGTTCCAGGATGGGGAGTCCGAAGGCGGCGGTTTTACCCGTGCCTGTCTGGGCCAGGGCGACAATGTCCCGGTCCTCTTCGAGTATCGGGGTGATGACCGCCTCCTGAACGGGGGTCGGTTCTACGAAGCCCATGGCTCCAATCGCCTGAAGAATCGAGTCGTCTAATGCAAAATCTGTAAATGTCAAATGGGTATCCTTGTGGGTAGTGTTTCCGCGGCCGGCTGCCTGCTGTCCCCTGAGGGAACCTGAGGCTCATAGAGCCCCTGAAGCTCATAAGGCCCCTGAGGCTCATAATACCCCTGAGGCCGCCGACGTCATGGGAGTTCTCAACTCCGCCGCGGATTATTCGATAAGGTCTCGCCTGAACAAGCTTGAGTTCAAGGCCGCCCATCGACCCACGCCTCGTACTTATTCACTTTTCCTGTGTATCGGGCCCCACAGTACACTTTTTTCGGGGCTTGATCAAGAGGCGGGCCGGGCGAGAGCTTCATTGCGCTTTACTTCCCTTACCACCCGCATTATTTTTATGCAAACGGAGGAAATTATCATGCGCATTCGAAGATATACACGTCTCATTCTCGCGTCGGCGGCGCTGCTGCTCTTCCTGAGCTCATGTGCCGGCGGGCCCGAAAGTTCCGGCCGGCTTGGAGCAGGCCGGGAGGTCGCGGGCGGGCCGGGAGCAGTCTCCCCGGGAGCAGGCCGGGAGGGCACGGAAGCAGCCGGGGGAGCAGGATCGGGTGAAGCGCCCGGAACATATTCGCCCCTCCTGCAGCTCGATCCGCAGGTCGGCTACGACACTCTGGAGAACGGTCTCACCTACTACGTGCGCCGCAACACGACCCCTGAGAACAGGGTTCAGTTGAGGCTGGTCGTCGACGCCGGCAGCGTCCTCGAACGGGAGGACCAGCTCGGTCTGGCACACTTCGTGGAGCACATGGCCTTCAACGGCACCGAAGAATACGAGAAGAACACGATCATCGACTATCTTGAAAAATCCGGGATGAGCTTCGGCCACGATATCAACGCCTACACCAGCTTCGATCAGACCGTCTACAAGCTGGATCTGCCGACGGATGATCCGGAGACAGTCCTGCGGGGCCTCGACATCCTCAAGGAGTGGGCCTTCAACATCGCCTTCGATCCCGAAGAGGTGGACAAGGAGCGTCAGGTCATCATCGAGGAGTGGCGCTCCGGCCGCAGCGCCGATTCCAGGCTCCGGGACGAGTACCTGCCGGTCCTCCTGCGGGGGTCCCGCTACGCCGAACGGCTGCCGATCGGCTCGATGGACGTGATCCGGCGGACCACCGCCGCTGACCTGAAGGAGTTCTACGACAGCTGGTACCTGCCTGATAACATGGCGGTCATCATCGTGGGAGATATCGATCCTGAAAAAATGTCCGGCGAGGTGCGCCGCATTTTCTCGCCCTTCGGGCATGAGGGCGGCGCCTCGAAGCCTGCGGCTGAAGGCTCCCCGGAGCTTGCGTCGGACGGTCGGGCCGATAGCCGGGCGGGCAGCAGGACGGAAGGCGCCCCGAAGCCGGCCGCGGATAACCGCGAAGAAAACGCTCAGCGCCCGTCCTACTCGGTCCCCGAGGCGGACGAGCCGGCCTTCATTCTGGCCACCGACCCGGAGGCCCGGCGCATCCGTGTACAGATCATCCGGCTCCACAATGCGTTCACCCTCAAGACCGAGGAGGACTACCGCACCTCCCTGGCCCTTGCAATGTACAACCAGATGGTCGGCGACCGCCTCTCCGAGAAGACCGAACAGGCCGACCCGCCCTACGTCTCCGGCTACTTCAGCGTGAGCGACTTCCTGCGCAACGACGCGGCGACCCTGTGGGGGGCCACCGCCCGGGAGGGTCAGGTGGACCGGGCCCTGCGGGAGCTCCTCGTCGAGGCGGCCCGGGTCGAGCGCTTCGGATTCACCGGGGGTGAGCTGCAGCGGGCCAGGGAGAATATTCTCTCCTGGCTGCGCCGGGCCTACGAAGAGCGGGACAAGACCGAATCACAGCGGCTGGTGAACGAGTACGTGGCCCATTTTCTCAGCGGCGAAGCCGCCCCGGGCATCGAAAAGGAGTGGGAGCTCGCCCGGCGTTTTCTCCCGGAGATAACCCTGAACGACATCCGCCGGGTGGGGAGGGAGATCGTCCGCAGCGGCGGGAGGGAGACCTTCATCATCACCGGACCTGAAAAAAGAGACCTCGACTACATCACCGAAGCGGAGCTGCAGGAGCTGGCCGCCGAGGTGAACAATACGGAGATCCAACCCTACCGGGACGACTTTTCCGGAGAGGAGTTTTTTGATCGTCCTCTTACCCCGGGCACGGTAACCGCGGAGATCGAAGCGCCGGACGGCGTCTACCGCGGCTTCACCCTCTCCAACGGCGCCCGGGTCCTGTACAGGCAGACCGACTTCAAGAACGAGGAGATCCTCTTCTCGGCGTTCAGTCCGGGCGGAGCCTCGCTGATCGACACCGAACGGTATTTCGCGGCGCGGCTGGGGCCGAACTTCGTCGATGCCTCCGGGCTGGCCGGATACAGTCCCAGCGAATTGAAAAAACAGCTGGCCGGACGGCAGGTGAGCGTGAATCCATACATCGGGGAGCTGTTCGAAGGCTTCTCCGGCAGTACCCGGCCGGAGGACCTTGAGCTGCTCTACCAGCTGGTCCACCTCTATTTCACCTCCATCCGTGAAGCTCCGGACCTCTTCGCCTCCTACCAGCAGCGGCTGGCCGGCGTCCTGGCCAACCGCGGCCAGGACCCGCAGGTCCAGTTCAGCGACCGGATCAGCGAACTGCTCTTCGAAGACCATCCCCGCCGGGCCCCGGTCACCGCGGAGGTCGTCCAGGCTCTCGATCCGGACGATGTGTACGGGATCTTCCGGGAGCGCTTCTCCTCTCCCTCGGACTTCACCTTCGTCTTCGTCGGCAATGTCGATCCGGTTCTGATCAGGGACCTCAGCGCCCGCTATCTGGGATCCATTCCCGCCCGCCCCGCGGAAGAGTGGCGTGATACCGGGGTCCGCTACACCGACGAAGCTCAGAGCGCGGTGGTTAATTCAGGTATCGAGGAAAAAAGCAGCGTCGTCCGTCTCTATCCCGGCGATTACACATGGAGTCTCGAAGAGAACACGGCGCTCTCCGGCCTCGAGCAGCTGCTGGACATCCGTCTCCGGGAAGAGGTGCGGGAAGAAGCCGGCGGGACCTACAGCGTCGGCGTCTCGATCTCCACCTCCCGCTATCCCGAGGATGACTACCTGCTGACCATAAATTTTTCCACTGATCCGGCGCGGGTGGAGGAGCTCTCCGGGATCATCGAGACGGAGCTGCGCTCCCTGCAGGAGAGCGCGGTGGACGAATCCTATCTGGAAAAAATCCGCAGCATCCTCACCAAGTCCCTCGAGGATGCCCGGCAGACCAACGAGTACTGGCTCGGCACCATCGGCCGGATCGAACAGTACGGCCTGGACCCGGCGGAAGTATTCGCCGAGGAAGAACGGATCCGCGGCCTTACCGCCGAAGGTCTGCGGGAAGCCGCCGCGCGGTACATCAGCGGCGCGGTCCTCGTCGAGGCAGTCCTGTATCCGGCTGAATATCAGACGGTGTCGCAGTGATGTTTATATGGCATGAACCGGGTTTAGCTTGCGGGCGGTCTGACCGGTTAGCTCCCGCCGCCCGGGTCAGCGTTCCGACGGTCACCCCAGGGTAAAAAAACCATAACTTCCCGGCGGGAGGCGCAGGCTTCTCGCCGGATCTATTTTCTCAGGAGAGAGGTCCGGCAGCCGTGTCGGCGCGGTGAACCCCAGCGGGCGCTCGTTCAGGTGGACGGTCCGGGACAGAATGTCCGGCTCGTCCCCTTTCGCCGTGCCGGTGACGACCGCCCGGCTGCGGGCCGGCGGCAGGCTGTCCGCCAATTCGACCTCCGCCTCCCGGCGCGGATCGAGATTGATGAGGAGCAGCGTACGGTTCTCTGCGCGGTCCGGCGCCGAATGGAGGTAGGTCCGGATTTTTTTTGACCCGGATGTTTGCAGGGTGTAGACCCGCCGCCCCATCCGGCGGTTCCACAGGAGGGTGGCCCAGTAGTCGGGGTTCGGCGGGCCGCCGTCGGAGCGCAGGAGACCGTAGTCGCCGCCGATGAGGGCCTGCCGCACCACCTGGTGATGACCGACCCGCGCCAGCTGGCCGAGGGCGTCGAGCCACCAGAGGCTGGAAACGAAGCGGTCCGAGATCCCCGGCTCCCCTCCGCAGAGGGCGTGCCCGGTCTCGCCGAGCCACAGTTCGGTGCCGGGGGAATATTTTTCCACCAGGCCGCGGATGCGCCGGGCCTGCCGCCCGAGGTCGTCGAGACGGCGGGGGCTGAGGAGGGTCTCCGGCCGCGCCCGCCGGACCGCCGCTGGACAGCGGGACGACTGCTGCGGATAGTAGTGCCAGGTAAGGATGTCAAGGGGCGCTTCCAGATGTCGGAGGAAGGAACGGATAAATGGCAGGGTCTCCCCCAGGACCGGCCAGACGATCGCCGCAGGGCCGGCCAGGCGGCCGGTTTTTTCCCTGGTCAGCACCTTGCTGAGACGGGAGATGTCGGTTGCATACTGCCGGCTGGAGATATAGCTGCCCGGCCCGTGGAAGAAGATGTAGGCGTTGACCTCGTTGCCCAGCTCCCACACCGCCTCCTGTTTTTGATGCTTGCGGCTGTAGCGGATCAGCCGCCGGGCGTTTTTCCTGCGCCAGGTGGAATCCTTCTTCCGCGCCCCCGGTCCCGCGTTGAGGGTCATGCACAGTCGCGCTCCGATCTCCCCGGTGAAGGCGATTATCTCGTCCCACCTGCGGCGGGACAGGTCGTAGCCGTATCCCCGGGACAGCTGCTTCTTGTCCTTCTTCCTGATCCGGTAATAGAACCGGTCCGCCTCGGTCCCCCCGATCCGCAGATACCCGAGCCCGAGATGCCGCGAATACTCGATGAGGGGGCTGTCGCCGAGATCCAGGGGCTCCGCCCGCTCCGTCCCCAGCCCCCGGCGCGTACCGGTACCTCCCTCCCACCAGTAACCCCCGATGATGAGGGAAGAGTCGATGGCGGCTGATATGAACCTTTCGGGAAGCGTGTGGACTGCTTGCTTGTATTCCGCACTCGACGCGAGGCGCGCGCTTATGGGCTGCATGGGCTGAAGTCTATCAGAGAGAAGCCGGACAGGAAAGACAACCGGCGGGTCCGGTTGTTCCTCCGCTTTGGTAATCATCTCAGAGCAAAAAAATTATGGATTTCAATCTGCAATATACCTTCGTACACATTCTATGAAATCCCGGTAGAGCTCCTCGGCGGTCCGGATAAATTTCTCAATATGAGGGAACTTAATATCGAGGTATTCGTGTGCCAGGATGTTTCTCAAGCGAGTATGAGCGGCCAATCGGTCCAGGAGATCAGGAGAGAAATTTCCAAGTGTTTTTAATCGAATAATAGTCTCCCGGTAGGTCTGAGGTATATGCTTCTTTTCAGAGGCAAGCAGTATTTTCCCCGCGTCTATGCTTGCATTCACACAATTTTCTACCCAGCGTTCAACATTTCTCCTTTTCCCCGAATCTTTCATATACTCATCATAGCTGAGCCCGGTAAAATCCTTCACATCATCCAATTCAGTCTCCAGAAAATCAAGCGTTCTCAGCAGTCTGTCTCTATCCACGGCAGAGAGCGATGTTGACCTCGCTTTTATTCTCAAATAAGAGTCTAAAAATTCTCCATACTCCTCGAACATTCTACCGGTCGTCAGGAGTACCCTGAGGAACAGAGCTCTGTCGTTTATCTGCAGAACGATTCCTTCACTAAGAACGGTGTACACAAGCCGGGCAGAAGCACGGTTCATCACCAGAAGGTCGGTTTCCCTCCCGGTTGCATGATCGATGTGTGCCCATATCTCATCTTCTCCGTCGTAATACACCTCTTCCTCAATCTCCAATTCACTGCCGTGCGGATAAAAATAGACCGCCACATCGACATCGGATAGAGGCCCGTGCCTGTCTTGTGTAAGAGAACCGAAAAGAACAGCAAATGCTATATCGGAACGACGGGAGAAATATGAGGATA
>JBNGED010000043.1:0-3871 GCA_049975605.1 Sediminispirochaetaceae bacterium
GCTGCAAACAGGGCGAAGTGGCTGCGAGTGTCTTCGATCGGTACCGGATACCGCTCTACCGGCAGGCCAGTTACAAGCCGTACATCATTGCCGCGATGATCGTGCTGAGCAAGTTCGGGGATCCCTCGCGGAAGCTGCAGGAACTTCTGGACGGCGGCACCCCCCGGGTGCGGTAGGGGCGTTCGCTGGACAGTGACGCCGGCGAACACAAGCCGGCATTCGCCGGCGTTTTTTATCCCCTTATTTTCAAGCGGATATATTGCAAGGCAGCCGTCGGCCGAGTATTCTTATAGTACTATGCAGATGTCTGTTTCAAAAGATTTTAAATTCGACGCAGCCCACAATATCGTCGATTACATGGGAATGTGTGAACGCCTGCACGGCCACACTTACCGGCTGCGGGTCAGCCTCCGGGGAACGCCCGGCGACGACGGGATGATTCTCGATTTCGGCATAATGAAAAAGCTGGTCAACGAGCATGTGGTCGAGATCCTGGATCACAGCTATCTGAACGAGATCGTCCCCCAGTCCACAACCGAGAATCTGGCGCAGTGGATATGGGAACGGCTCGATCCTGTCCTGAAGGGCGGGAATTACTCCCTGAGCGAAATCGTTGTATGGGAAACGGATACAAGCTTCGTCACCCTGCGGCGGGAGGGATCCGGCGGATGAGCGAGATGAAGGACGTGCAGGGTCAGGAGGATGACCGCAATGTCGGTATCCGCAAGGTGGGTGTGAAGAACCTGCGGTACCCCATCTGTATCCTTGACCGTCAGAACGATAAACAGCACACCATCGCTTCCATCAACATGTACGTTGATCTTCCGCATCACGACAGGGGCACCCACATGAGCCGATTCGTGGAGGTCCTTGAACGGCACACCTTCAAACTGTGGCCCAGCGAACTGGATGACATACTCCTCGATATGCGCGGAACCTTCGCATGTGAAGTTGCCCATCTCGACATCACTTTTCCCTATTTTATACGGAAAAAAGCGCCGGTTTCGAATATCCCCAGCCTGATGGAATATACCTGCCGGCTTGAAGCCCAGCGGGACGGGCGCCTAGAGTTGAAATTCTCCGTGGAAGTGCCGGTCAACAACCTCTGCCCCTGCTCCAAGGAGATAAGCGCTCACGGGGCCCACAACCAGAGGGGGATCGTGCGGATCAGCGTGAATACCCGGCATTTCATCTGGTATGAAGAGCTGATCGAAATGGCGGAGGCTTCAGCATCCTCGCCGCTTTACACCATCCTCAAGCGGGTGGATGAGAAGTACGTTACCGAGCATGCCTACGAAAATCCACGCTTCGTCGAGGATGCCGCCAGGGAGGTTGCAGTCAAGCTGCATGCTGATGAGCGGGTGGACCACTTCACCGTCGAGGTGGAGAATTTCGAGTCGATACACAATCACAACGCCTATGCCTGTATCACCAGCGAGGATGTCCGTGTTTAGTTTTTACCATTAAAGATCGATAAAGAGAGCAGTGGAAAAGAATACATTCGAAATCAGAATTATCCGTCTGGGACACCTTGCTTTCGCGGTAGAACAAAAGCAGATTGCAGAAATTCAGCGTATAAACGGCGATCAAGCCATCAAACCAGGAGATTACGAACGTCTGAATATTCTTCACGGGGCGGACCTCTTCGGTCTGCCGATGGAGAAAAAAGTCGGCTGTATCATGAGGTTCATCCCCGAGATCCCGGCCAGGGGGCTTGCTGTTGATGAGGTCTCCGAATCCTTCGAATTGTCCCCCGCAAAACAGAGTGAGAACCGGCTGGTCCTGGGGATCGCTCCATCGGATACGGGCGATCTTCCGGTCCTCGACATAGCGGCTTTTTTCAAAAGACTCTCGACCGTTTCGCAGCGTAGAACGGCACTGTTCGACGCGCTTGGGGAGACGAGAAAGCCGCGGACCCGCAATATCGAGGCTGTTTCGGAGGAATCGGTACGACAGAAAAAAACGCGCGCTTCCAGGGAAGGCCGGAGGACGAGACGCATCAATCAGATCGCTAAATTTTTCGGTTCCATAAAGACCAGGGTGGCGCTTTTTCTAACGATACTGGTAATGGCATCGATGGTAGGGATAATTTCTTTCGAAAGCGGGGTCAACGCCGCTTTCCGGAATCTATGGGATACTCTGTGGTATTCAATCGTTACCATTACCACCGTGGGATACGGGGACAAGACACCCATTACAGTCGGCGGGAAAATAGTCGGTTTACTGCTGATGGGTATGGGAGTAATCGTAATGGCGGCCGTAACCGGACAGATTGCCTCATTTCTGGTCGAGCAACAGATGCGCCGCCGGGAGGGTTTGTTAAAATTGAAAAACTTGCAGAACCATTTTATTATCTGCGGATGGCGGAGGGAGCTGGACCGGGTCATCTCGGGCATTCTTTCGGTCAATCCGGAATACAATGTGAGCGACATCGTCCTCATTAACAACGTCGGACATGAAGCAATGCTTCAGGTCCTGAACAACCCCAGCTTCGAAGGAATCAATTACATCAACGGAGATTTCATCGAAGAGGAGACCCTGCGGAGGGCGAATATTACCAGAGCTTCCCGTGTGATGATCATTGCCGACTTTGCCCAGAACTACTCCCAGCAGGAAGTTGATTCGCGTACCGTTATGGCGGTGCTGACCATCGAGTCGATTACCAAGAAGGTATATGTAGCGGCGGAGCTGCTGGACGATAAATTCGAGAAGTATCTCAAGCTGGCGAACTGCGACGAAATCATCCTCTCCAGAGAGTATTCGAAGATGATCCTTGCCAACGCGTCTTCCGCATCAGGGGTCTCGCATGTACTGCATGAGCTGCTATCGCCGCAGCACGGACAGGGACTGGAGAGCAGGGACATCCCGGATTGGCTGACTGAACAGCCCTTCGGACAGCTGAGCGACTATTTCAACGCCACCTACGGGGCCATCTGCATCGGACTGCTCGAAAACACCGGCAACTTCTACTCACGCAAGCGTGAAGCCCTGAACGAAGCCCAGATGACGCCGGATATTTCCAAGCTCGTTGAGAACCTCCGGACGGTAAAGCAGCTCATACCGAACCGCCCGGTACTCAATCCCGGCCGCGACTACATTGTACGCAAGAACTCCAAGGCGATCGTCATCGAACTGAGCACCCAGAGGGTATAGGAGGCAGAACGAATGGAAAAAGAGAAAGAAGAACGGCTGCAGAATATAAAGCTTTTCCAAGACTTCGCCTCCGACAGTGCCGCTCTGGAAAAAATCTTTCAGATCGGATCCATATCCAATACGAAGAAGGGTGAACGGATCATTGAGGAGGGAGAGGTAGGCGATGTGCTCTACGTTCTCCTGTCGGGAAGCGTGCGGATCCAGAAAACAACGCTGCAGAACCAGCCGTACACGGTAGCCTACTTCCGCGAGGATGATAACGTCTACTTCGGAGAGCTTGCACTCATCGATAACGACAAACGTTCGGCCACGGTTGTAGCGGAAAGCGACTGTTCCTTTTTCTGCCTGAAAAGAAAGGATTTCCTGCAGTTCTGCGAGAAGAATCCCTATCTGGGGTACAAGATCACCATGCAGATCGCCAGAAAAATTTCCGCTTCGCTGCGCAAAATGAACCGGGATGTGATTACTCTCTTCGAAGCCCTGGTAAGCGAAGTGGAAGGGCAGGACATCGCTCTCTAATATTGCCCGAAGCCTGTTCCTGTTGTACACTGTTCAAACTACCCCAAAGATTATGGGTGACACTCTGACAGCGAGGGATTGCCTGAAAAACAGCAGTTGATGGCCGTCCTTTCCAGGCTTTGAGCCCGAGACCGTTCAATCAACCATAAGCTTTGGGGTATGAAGGAAGGTATCCAGGAAAATGACCACGCCGTATGCT
>JBNGED010000043.1:3881-10405 GCA_049975605.1 Sediminispirochaetaceae bacterium
AATGATGGGTACGCCAAGGTGACCGGCCGGGCGCGCTACACCGATGATCTGAAATTCCACAATATGGCCCATGCCGTCCCGGTATATTCCGGCTGCGTCCATGCTGAAAATCTTCGTATAGATACGAGCCGCGCATTGCAGAGTCCGGGAGTTCTGAAGGTACTCACCGCGGCGGATGTCCCCGGAAAAGTAAGCTACGGACAGATCGAAGAGGATTATCCGATGTTTGTCGCCGGCAGGATCAATTGCAGCGGCGACATGGTTGCCCTCATCGTCGCCGGCACGCGCCGTGAAGCCCTGGATGCCGTGCCGCTCGTAAAAGTGACGGCGGACCCGCTTCCGGGAGTATTCGATCCCGGGGAGGCCCTCGGGCCCGGCAGCCCGATCGTTCGTGATTCTGCGGACTCCAACCTCATGAACCACCATCGAATGCGCCGCGGAGAAGCGGAAGATGTGCTTCCCGCCTGTCCGTATATTCTGGATGAAAAATTTTCTACCCAGTATATCGAACATGCGTACATGGAGCCCGAGGCCGCCGTCTGCGTGCCCAGACAGGACGGGGTCATCGAGGTGTACGGAAGTATGCAGCATCCCTTCAGCACGCGACGCTTCGTCGCCGCCCTGCTGGGCGAACCGCTTTCCAATATCGAGGTATATCAGCCTCCCATGGGAGGAGGCTTCGGCGGGAAGGACGATACGGCCGCTATCGTGTGCGCCAGGGCCGCCCTTGCAGCCCGGCTTCTCGACCGGCCGGTGAAGCTCACATACACGCGGGAGTGGTCCATGCGTGAAAGCTACAAACGGCATCCCTACAGAATGCACTACCGGGTAGGGCTCGATGAAGACGGCCGGGTCAGGGCGGTGATCACGGCCATGATCTCCGACGGCGGACCATATCTCTCGGTCAGTCCCTGGGTCAACTGGAGGTCCACGGCTCAGTGCTTCGGTCCGTATTCGGTTGATCACGTGCATGCGGATGTCTACTGTGTTGCCACCAACAATCCTGTTACCGGCGCAATGCGCGGGTTCGGGGCTCCCCAGGTAAACTTCGCGGTGGAGCAGATAGCCGATATCGCCGCCGAGAAGGTCGGTATCAGCCCTTTGGAGTTCCGCCGGCGGAATATGGTGCGGCAGGACGGTGAGACGGTAACAGGTCAGGTCCTGAATACGCACACCGTGAGTATGGAAGAGGTGATGGATGCCGTCGCACATGAGATCGGCTACGAAGAGAAGCTGGCCAGGTCGTCCCGGGGCCGTTCGGATACGGATGAACTCTATGGGATCGGACTGGCAATCAGCTACCGGGGCGCCAGCCTGGGGGCCGAGGGAATGGATTTCTGCTCGGCGGTGGTGAACTGCCAGTACGACGGATCGATCTTACTGGAGACGGGCATACATGAAAACGGGCAGGGCTCCGAATCGGTAATGATGCTCTTCCTGGCGGAGGAGCTGGGGGTGGACCTGAACCGGATCCGGTACAAGCGCCCGTCCACCAGCAATGTCCCCGACGGCGGCACCACAGTTGCGACCAGGGGAACCATCATGGGCGGAGGAGCCGTGAAGGCGGCGGCGGACCGGCTGAAGCGGCTCATTGCGGAGGAGGTCTGCGGGGTCCTGAACTGCCGTCCGGAAGAGGTCCGATTCACGGGCGACCGTGTGCGGGGCCCGGGTCCTGCGGGAGAGGGCCCGGGTTCCGAAGAAGGGCCAGCAGGGGAAGCCGGAGCGGAGAGATCCGCCCCGGACAGCAGTGCGGCGCCGCGGTCTCTGAGCTGGGAAGAGACGATGGAGTACCTGTATTCGCGGCGGATCTATCCCTACGCCTTCGGCTCCTTCCAGGCGCCGGATGTGTCCTGGGATGAAGAGACAGGTCAGGGGGATGCCTATTTCACCTATGTGTACAGCTGTCAGGCGGTGGAACTCACCGTGCATCGGCGCAGCGGCGCGATAAAGCTGCAGCGGATCGTTGCCGCCCACGATATCGGCCGGGCGATCAACCGGGCGATGGTATTCGGTCAGCTGTACGGCGGCGTAGCCCAGGGGATCGGCATGGCCCTTACGGAGAATCTCGATATCGAAGGGGGCGAGATAATTCATCCCGATCTCAACCGCTACCGCATTCCCCGGGCGAAGGACATACCCGAGATAAAGGGAATCATCGTTGAAAATCCCGATCCGCAGTCGCCCACCGGAGCAAAGGGGATCGGTGAACCGGCCCTCGAGCTGATTGCTCCCGCTATTGCCAATGCGGTGTACAATGCGACCGGCATCAGATACCGCGATCTGCCCATAAAAGTGAACCCGGAGGACCTCGCATGAAAAACACAACCGTTACAGTGAACGGAAGCCGGTACGAACTGAATGAAACCCAGCTCGGAATGAAGCTGATCGACTACCTCCGTGAAGAGATCGGCCTGACCGGCGTGAAGAACGGCTGCGGGACGGGAGTATGCGGCGCCTGTACCGTCCTCGTGGACGGAGTCCCCCGCCGGTCGTGTATGACGGCGGTGGATTCCGTAAAGGGGAAGGAGATTGTAACCATCGAGGGGCTGGAAAACAGTGATGGCTCTCTTCATCCCGTGCAGCAGGCGTTTCTCGACGCCGGAGCCGTGCAGTGCGGATTCTGTACCCCCGGGATGGTTCTGACTGCGCTTGCCTTCCTGCGAAAAAACCCTGATCCAAGCCGTGAACAGATACGACAGGCCATGAGCGCGAATCTGTGCCGGTGCACCGGCTACCAGCAGATCGTGGATGCAGTCGAACTCGCCGCCGACAGGATGCATACTACGAAAGATATGTTGCGGGACGTTGCAAAATAGTGTGGAAATAGTCCAGCATTGGAATTATACTGGATCAGTATACCCATGAAGGGCTGACGGGAAGGAGGGCGAGCATGCGGGAAGATAGAAGTTCCGTCAAATCCGATCTCCGGCGAAGAATTGATGTCGCAATGGGAAGGAAGCGTCCGGAGCTCGTATTCAAGAACGCGCGGATAGTCAATGTTTTTTCCCATGAGGTCATTGAAAGCAGCCTGGCAGTCGACCGGGGCATCGTGATCGGAACGGGGGCCTACGAAGGCGAGCAGGAGGTCGATGTAAACGGCGGATATCTTATTCCCGGTCTTATCGACGCCCACGTTCACATCGAGTCTTCGCTGACTTCTCCCGCCCAGTTCGCCAAGGCAGTACTTCCCCGCGGGACCACTGCCGTGATCGCCGACCCGCATGAAATCGCCAACGTGCGCGGACTCGAGGGTATCGAGTACATGCTGGAAGCGAGCAGAGGACTTCCCCTCTCCGTATTCTTCATGCTCCCGAGCTGTGTTCCCGCAACTCGATTCGAGAATGCCGGCGCGGTACTGGACGCATCCAGGCTGAAGGGCTTATTCGGTCGGGAGCGGGTCCTCGGTCTCGGGGAAGTGATGGATTATCCGTCTCTCTGCGCTGGAGACGGCGAGGTCCTGGACAAACTCGTTCTGGCGGTCTCGAACGGCTGTCTCATTGACGGTCACAGCCCGATGGTCCTCGGAAAAGAGCTGAATGCCTACGCCGCCGCGGGTGTAGGGAGCGATCATGAGAGTTCCACTCTGGACGAAATGCGGGAACGGCTCCGGGCGGGAATGTACTGTCTTATCAGGCAGGGGTCGGCTGCGCAGAATTTGACTGATCTGATTCACGGGGTCAGTGAAAGCAATGCCCGCCGCTGTCTCTTCTGTACCGATGACCGGAATCCCGAAGATATCCTCAGGGAGGGACACATCGACAACCATCTGCGGATGGCCGTATCCATGGGAATCCACCCGGTTACCGCAGTCCAGATGGCGACGGTCAATTCGGCCGAAGCGTACCGGCTCAATGGACGCGGAGCGATTGCTCCGGGGTACCGGGCCGATATCGTCCTCGTGCGCGACTTGAAAGAGTTCCGGGTGGAGCAGGTATACGTGGCGGGCGAACGGGTCGTCAATAATGGTAAAGCGGAGTTCGAGCCTGCTGAAACTGATATCTCCAGGGTCAACGGCACGGTGCATGTGAAAGAATTTATCGCCGGTCAGCTCAAACTGCACCTCAAGGGGGATATGGCCCGAATTATCCGTCTTCAGCCCCAGAGTCTGATTACCGAAGAAGTGGTCCGCAAGGTACACCTGAATGACGAAGGGGATTTCACTTTTCATCCGAAGCTGGATGTAGTCAAACTGGCGGTTATAGAACGCCACAAAGCAACCGGCAACATCGGTCTGGGATTGGTTGAAAACTACAAGTTGAAGCGGGGAGCGGTGGCCCTCAGCATAGCCCACGATTCGCACAATATCATTACGGCAGGGGCGGATGACGGCGATATGTTCACAGCTGTCCGGGAACTCATTCGGGTCGGCGGAGGGATCACCATGGCTCTTGACGGGAAGATACTGGATACACTGGAATTGCCGATTGCCGGATTGATGTCCGACCGGTCGGCGGAGTATGTAAGCGGGAAGCTGGCCGAAATGCAGGCGGCAGCCTTCGATGTTCTGGAAATAAACCGTGAGCTCGATCCGTTCATGGCTCTCAGTTTTCTGGCTTTGCCCGTGATTCCTGAACTCAAGCTCACTGATATGGGGCTGTTTGACGTGCGGGCTTTTGCCTTCACCGATGTGACGGTAAGCTAACTCTCCTCGGCGTTGTACACGATGGTCTTCCCGGGTACTTGGACCACCTCCATCCTGACCCCGTAGAGGCGGGACAAGTCCGGGCCGGTAAGCGCGTTCTCTTTCGTTCCGCTCTTCACTACGGTGCCCCTCTGAAGCAGAAGCAGGTGCGTGGCGATTTCAGCTGCCAGATTGGGATCGTGAGTTGTAAACAGGATGGTCATGCCATTGCCGTTCAGCTTCGACAGAAGCCGGACGACGCGATGGCGGTTGCCCGGATCGAGCTGACTGGTCGGTTCATCGAGCAGAAGGATCTCGGGTTCCTGTACCAGGGCGCGGGCTATCATCATGAGCTGATGCTCGCCTCCGGAGAGTCTGGAAGCGGCCCGGTACTGCAGTTCCGTCAGTCCAACCTGCTCCAGCGCTTTCCGGGCTATGCTCACATCCCGGCTTTCCGGCATCTCCAGCTGTCCCAGATATGGTGCCCGTCCGAGGAGGAGGTACTCCAGCACGGTATAATCGAAGCGGACCCTCTCGTTCTGCGGCACCAGACTCATGAGACGGCCCATCTGCCGGCGTGAGAATTGCGAAATATGTTTCCCTTTGATGGAAATCGAACCTGCTCCCGGCGGCTTCCATCCGAGACAGAGGTCGAGGAGGGTTGATTTGCCCGCACCGTTCGGTCCAAGAACGGCGGTGATGCTGCCTGCTTCGACTCTCATGTCGAGTTTGTCCAGGACGAGGGGCGCGTGCGGTCGGTACCGGTAATCGATCCGGGAGGCTTCAAGTATAGCTTTCGGCATGGTATTTCCCCTTGCGGATCTGTCTTCGCGTCAGGAGCACTATGAACAGTCCGGCCCCTATCAGACTTGTCAGGACGCCGAGAGGAATCTCTCCGTCCAGGAGCGTCCGGGCGGCGGTATCGCAGACAACGATGTAGATGGCCCCGATCAACATGGATCCGGGGAGAGCGGTCCTTCCGTCGGAACTGAGCACCCTGCGGGAGATGTGGGGGACGATCAAACCGACCCATCCGACGATACCGCTTATGGATATTGCCGCCGATGTCACCACGGTGGCTGTCAGCAGGAGCAGGATTCGTTCCCTGAAAGGGGCCAGCCCGAGGGAGAAAGCGGTCCGGTCGTCCATCGACAGGAGATTGAGTCTCCACCGGTATCCGAACAGGATTATAAGTCCGATCACCGATATCGGCAGTATCGAAGTGACCTGCTTCCAGTCGACCCCCCACAATCCGCCCAGCATCCAGAAGGTGATCTCCGGCAGTTCGCTGAGGGGATCGGCGGTGTACTTGATCAATCCCACCCCTGCGGCGAACAGTGCGCTCACCGCGATACCCGCCAGAATCAGCCGCAGCACCCAGCCGCCGAACTTGAAGTGACGGGCGATCAGATAGGATAAGGCCAGACCGGCCAGCGCGCATATTCCGGCGGAGAGCTGGATCGCCCAGAGGGCTGATGAGAAGGCCACGATGCTGAGAGACGCGCCGAAGGCTGCTCCCTGGCTCACCCCCAGAAAACCGGGCTCCACCAGGGGGTTGGCGAACAGCATCTGGAACACCGTCCCCGCCGCGGCCAGCCCGGCCCCGAGAATAAGCGCAGCGATGACCCGCGGCAATCGCAGACCGAGGATCAGGCTCATGGCGAGGGGGTCCCGGGCGGCTGCCCACGGCGATATAAAGCCGGCCCGCGGGTATCGTCCCGCCAGGACGGCCAGCAGCACCGCTGCAAGGAGAACGAAGCTCAGTATGAGGAGTCGAACTCTCTGCCGGAAGAGGATCTCATCCATATGTACCGCCGCAGAACCTTCTGCATTCGGGGAAGTATGCTACCGGGGACAGCCCCGGATTGTAGTGTGCGGGTCTCCGCCTCATTTTTTTCCTCAT